>NZ_JBFWLZ010000042.1:0-27907 GCF_050251835.1 Diaphorobacter sp.
CCTGGCTGGCCATGGCGTCTTCATAGTCACCAAAGTGCGGCAGGGCGTGGGTGATGAACGCTTCCAGACAGGCCAGCGCCTCGGCGCGGTTCAGCGGCCAGCGCACGGCGTCTGCCTGTGGCTCGCCAAAGCTCTTGACGCCGCAGCGCAGCAGCATGTCCCACAGCGCACGGTGGTCGTGCGTGGGGCGCCAGTCCGCGGGCTCGGGCGGGGTGCCGGGCCAGGGCTTGCGGTTGTCGTGGTCAAAGTTCCACTGGCCGCCCTCGGGCTGGCCATCGGCATCCATCAGAACCCGGTAACGGCGGCGCATGGGGCGGTAGAAATGCTCCATCAGCCACTGGCTGCGCCCGCGCATCTGGGTGGCCAGATCGCCCCGTGCCGTCAGAAAGTGTTCGCTGTCCACCACGGTACAGGTCAGCGGCTGGGCGCGGGCCCAATCCTGCATTTGCGTGTCCAGCCGCCACTCGTCGGGCTGCTGCCATTGCACCTGGTGGGCGCCGTAGTGCGCGGCGAGCGCTGTCAGGTTGTCCGGGATGGACTGGCGGTTGCTGGCGTCGTCGAGCGCCACATAGCGCACGCGGTGGCCGGCGCCGCGTAGCTGGCGCGCCAGGTCGCGCATGGCCGCAAAAATGGCCAGGATTTTCTGTGCGTGGTGCAGCACGTAGTCGGTTTCCTGGCGCACCTCCATCAGCACATAGACCACCTGCGCGTCCACCTGCTGGAACCAGCTGTGCTGCGGGTTGAGCTGGTCGCCCAGCACCAGGCGCAGGGTGTGGGCAGGCGCGGGCGAGTTCATGCGGTGCCCCACAGGCGTTGGTAGCTGCCATCGGGGTCGTAGGTGGCGGCTTGCTTGACCGGGTCAAAGCGGCGCCCGCCCTGCGGGTCGGTGCCCCGGCCGGCGATGTACAGCCAGTTGCCCTGGTTGCTGTAGGCGTCGTAGTCCAGCAGCTGCGATTTAAACCAGGCGGCGCCAGCGCGCCAGTCGCAGGCCAGGTCGTGTATCAGGTAGCTGGCCGCCACCTGGCGCAGGCGGTTGCTCAGGTAGCCGGTGGCGGCCAGCTCGCGCATGGCGGCGTCCACCAGCGGCTGGCCGGTCTGCCCGGCGCACCAGGCGGCAAAGCGCTCGTCATCATGTGGCGTGGCCCGCGCCGCGCCCAGGCCCCGCGCCCGGTACAGCGCGCGGCCATGCTGCAGGTGCAGAAAGCGAAAGTAGTCGCGCCACAGCAGCTCAAACCACAGCCAGTAGCTGCCGTCGCTGGCGCCGTGTTCGGCCTCAAACTGGCGCAGCTGCGCCAGCGCCTGCCGGGGCGACAGTGCGCCAGTCGCCAGCCAGGGCGACCATTTGCTGGAGTAGTCCAGCCCCATCAGCCCGTTACGGGTGCGCTTGTAGCTGTGGGGCAGGCTGCGTGCCAGGTACTGGGCCAGGTGGGCCAGCGCTGCTGCTTCACCCCCGTGCAGCCCACCTTGCAGGTAAGGAAACGCGCTGCGCGCATCGGCCCTGGGCGGCGCCCCGGCAAACGCGGCCAGGGCTTCGGCCTGCCCGTGCAGGTCATGCGCCGGCACGCTGGCGGGCCAGGGCGGCAGGGTGGAGGGCGGCGCCAGCGGGGCTGCGGGTTGCAGTTCGGCTTGTTCCACGGCCTGCCGGAAAGGCGTGAACACACGCGGCAGCTGCTGCACCGGCCAGGGCAATTGGTCGGGATGCAGCAGGCTGCCGTGCCACACGGTGTGCACCTGCAGGCCGGCCGCACGCAGGGCCTGGACTTCGGCTTGCTCTTCGGGGGCGGCGATTTTTTCGCACACGATGGTGCTGGCTCCCACGGCCCGCGCCAGTGTGGGCAGGGCGGCGGCGGCAGGTTGATTCAAAATTAATAGCTGGCTGCGCTTGTCCAGCAAGGGCTGGAGCAGGTTTTGGATGGTAGATGCCACCCACGCACGCCGGTGCGGGCCGATGCGGGCAAAGCCCCAGGGCGTGGTTTGCCGCACATCGGGCAGGCACACCACGGGCAGCAGGTGCTGCGCACCCAGCCCGCATGCGGCGTGCAGCGCGCTCTGGTCGTGCAGGCGCAGGTCGTTGCGCAACCACAGCAGCACGGTGCTCATGGCTGTGCCCCCGATGCGGGCGCCGGTTGGCGCTGGCGGCGGCAGCGCTCGGAGCAGTATTTGACCTCGTCCCACACCTGGGCCCATTTTTTGCGCCACGCAAACGGGCGCCCGCAGCACAGGCAGGGCTTTTGGGGCAGGTGCGGCTTGCGGTGCATGGCTTAAAAATCCAGGCTTTGCTGTCGGGATGCGGGCGCCGCGGGGCGGCGCGCGGTGCTGCGGCGCGCCAGGCGCGAGCCGTGCTTTTCCACGATCGCCGCCTTGGCCGCACGCACGGGGGCCTGGGCGCGCAGGGCGTGCAAGCGCGCCTTGGCTGCGCGTGTGGCAGCGGCCAGATCGACCAGGGACGCGGGAATGTCACGGCCCACCTGCACGCCGCAGCGCGACTGCACCTCGGGTGGCATGCGCCAGGGCTCGAACAGCCAGGTGTCGGGCACCTGGCGCAGGGCGGGCAGCCACTGGCGCACAAAAACGCCCTGCGGGTCGTGGTCTTGCGCCTGCTTGATGGGGTTGTACACGCGCGTGGTGTTGATGCCCGTGGTGCCCGATTGCATCTGCATCTGGCTCCAGTGGATGCCGGGCTCGTAGTCCAGAAACTGCTGCGCCAGCCACAGACCCACCGGGCGCCAGTGCAGCCACAGCGGATAGGCCGCCACCGACACCAGCATGGCGCGCATGCGGAAGTTGATCCACCCCGTCTCGCGCAGCATGGCCACGCAGGCATCCACCAGCGGCCAGCCGGTGCGGCCCGCTTGCAGGGCGGCGAAGTGCGCCTCTTGCCAGTCGCTCTCGCGCAGGCCGTCGTAGCCGCGGTGCAGGTTGCAAAACTCCAGCGCGGGCTCGGATTCGAGCTTCTGGATGAAGTGGCAATGCCAGTGCATGCGGCTCAGAAAGGCCGTCAGCCCCTGGCGCTGGCGCCCGGCCAGCGGGTGGTTGCCGGCCTTGAGCTGGCCCAGGCGCTGGTGCGTGGCCTGCACCACTTCGCGCATGCCCAGGCAGCCCAGCGCCAGGTAGGGCGACAGGCGCGAGCAGGCCTGCGGCGCCGTCAGCGGCGACGAGATGCCGCCGCGGTACAGCGCGCTGCGCTCGCGCAAAAAATCGTGCAGCACCTGCAGGCCCGGGGTGCGGCCGCCGCGCTGGCGCAGCGGCGGGTCGTGCGGGGCCAGGCCCAGCGTGGCGGGCTCGGGCCAGCGGTCTTTCCAGGGCAGGGCCACCCCCTGCAGGCTGCCGGGCGGCGGTGCGGGCAGCAGGGGCGCTTGCATGTGCGCCTGCCACCGGGTGTGCCACTGGTTGCGCGAAGGCAGGCGCCGCACCACGCCGTGCTGGGGCCATTCGTGCCAGGCCACGCCGTGCGCGCGGCACCAGCGGCCCACGGCCCTGTCGCGTGCATAGGTGTGGCCGTTGCCGGTTTCTTCGTGCGCGTACAGGCGCTCGAAAGGTTGCAGGGCATGCAGGCGCGTGAGCACGTCGGTCACCTCGCCCACGGCCAGTTGCAGCGGCGCGCCGCAGGCGCGCAGTTGCAGCGCCAGATCGCGCAGGCTTTCGCGCAGAAACTGGTAATGCTGCAGCGCGCAGTCGGGTTGCGCCCACAGGCTGGGCTCCAGCACGTACAGGCACAGCACCCGCCCCTGGCTGGCGGCGTGCGCCAGCGGGGCATGGTCGTGTACCCGCAGATCGCGTTTGAACCAGACAACGGTGGTGCCCATGGCCGGGGTTCGCCGTCAGTGCGCAGGGTCCTGGCGCGTGTGCGCCACCCAGATCAGCGCGCCGGTATCGACGCCCAGGGCCTGCGCGCGCGCGGTGATGGCGTTGCGCCGGGCTGCGTCCAGCTGCTTGTCGCGCGCCAGAATCCATGCGTAACCGGTGTCAGGCCCCAGCACCAGCGCCCAGCGGTAGTCAGGGTCGAGCGCCGCCACGTGGTAGCCGCCGTAAAACGGCCCGAAGAACGACACCCTGAGCGATGCGGTGGTGGGTGCACCGATGAACAAGGCCTTGCCCACGGCCTCGCGCCAGCCGTTGCGGGCGGGGTCAAAGCCGCGGTTGACCACGCGCACGCTGCCGTCGGGCTGCGGTGCGTAGAGGGCGGACACATCGGTCATGCCGCGCTCAAACGCGTGGTCCAGCCGCGCAATCTCGTACCACCGGCCCTGATAGCGCTGCAGGTCAAACGGCGTGACGGCCACCACGCCCGGTGGCGGGCTGGTGCTGGCGCACCCCGCCATCAGCGCGGCGCCCGCCACGCACAAGGCCAGCAGCGCCCGGCGGCCGGGCTGGGCAAGTGCATGCCCAAGAGAGGGGCGCTGGAGAGGGAAAGCGTTCATGTGACTGGCTTCTTGGGGGTCAATGGTTGCGCAACTGACGCCACTGCACCACCAGCGGCTGCAGTCCGCTCAGGTGCCGGATGGGCGTGATGCCGTCCAGCGTGGACTGGTACAGCGCCGTGCACGAGCCGCCCACCCACAGCGCGGTGGCCGGGGGCAGCTGCGCGCGCAGCTCGCGCAGGCTGGCCAGAACCGTCGCCCCGTTGTGCACGTTGCTGAAGCTCAAGGCCACCACGTCGGCCTTGTGGGCCGCGGCGGCCAGCGCCACGTCGCCCACGGGCGTTTGCGTGCCCAGCGAGACGCAGTTGCAACTCTCCAGCGCCAGCAGCGCCTCGACCATCAGCAGCCCCAGGCCGTGCAGCTCCTGCGGCAGGGTGGTCAGCAGCACCTTGGGCGCGTGCGCGCCAGATGGCGGTGTCAGCGACGCAATGGCGTTGCGCAGCACGCCGGTGATGACCTCGGTAAACAAATGCTCCTCGAACACTTCAAACCGCCCCTGTACCCAGGCCTCGCCCACGGCGGCAGCCAGCGGGGCCACCAGATCGGTGACAAAAGGGGCCAGCCCCATGCGCAGCTGCGCCCGGCCCAGGGCGTGGCGCAGCGCGTGCGGGTCGTGGGCGCCGATGGCCTCCAGCAGCGGGGCCAGCACGGCTGGAGGTGCGTAGCTTGCGTCGTTTGTCCTGGACAAATCACCACCGGCGACGGAGCGCTGGCCCAGCAGGGATTGCAGCGCATCGCCGTCCAGGCCCACCACCTTGCCCGGGCGCATGCCCGCGTCCAGCAACCGCCGGATCAGCTTGAGCTGCTGCACCTGCTCTGCCGGGTACAGCCGGTCGCCCGAGCCGTCGCGCAGTGGCTGGGGAAAGCCGTAGCGCTTTTCCCAGACACGCAGCGTGTCTTTGGGCAGGCCGGTTTCGCGCTCCACGGCGGCGATCGGAAGGCCAGCGCCGTCCTGAAAGGGGGGCGTGCTCATGGGGCGGTTTGGCGGCGGGCAGGCGCCAGTGAGAGGTTGGATGTCATGGACAAATTCAAGGAATTGCACAAATTGTCTAGGACAAAAAATGTTTTGTCCACTACATTACACCCCATGCCAGCACGCCACGCTGTCTTTGCCACTTCGCCGGAATACGGGAGTCATCATGAAAATCGCCATCATCGGTTCAGGTATTTCAGGCTTGTCTGCCGCGCATCGCCTGCGTGGTCAGGCGCGCGTTACCGTGTTCGAGGCGGGCAGCTATTTCGGCGGGCACACCCACACGGTGGACGTACGGCTGCCCGACGCCTACGGCCGGCAGGTGACGCATGGCGTGGACACGGGGTTTCTGGTGTTCAACGAGCGCACCTACCCCGGGCTGATAGCGCTGCTTGACGAGCTGGGCGTGCCCACCGCCCGCTCGGACATGTCGTTTTCGGTCCAGGCGCCGGGCGCGGGAGCCCTGGGCGCCCAAGCGCTGGAGTGGAGCGGCTCCAGCCTGGCGACGGTGTTTGCCCAGCGCCGCAACCTGCTGCGCCCCCGTTTTTGGGGCATGTTGCGCGACCTGCTGCGTTTCAACCGGCTGTGCACGGCGTTGGCCGAGTCGGGCGAAGAGGCCGCGCTGAGCCAGCCGCTGGGCGATTTTCTGGCCCGGCACGGCTTTGGCGCGGCGTTCCGCGACTGGTACTTCCTGCCCATGCTGGGCTGCATCTGGAGCTGCCCCACCGACCAGATGCTGCGCTTTCCGGTGGCCACCATGGTCCGGTTCTGTCACAACCACGGGCTGATCCAGGTGAGCAATCGCCCGCAGTGGTTCACGGTGGCGGGTGGCGCGCGCCAGTATGTGCACCCGCTGCTACAGGGGCTGGATGCGCGGCGGCTCACGCCCGTGCAGCGCGTCGTGCGCGATGCAGCCGGTGTGCACATCCACGCCGGCGGCCAGACCGAGCGCTTTGACGCCGCGGTGATGGCCGTGCACAGCGACCAGGCCCTGCGCCTGCTGGCCCAGCCTACCGAACAGGAAGGCAAAGTGCTGGGCGCCATCCGCTACCAGCCCAACCGCGCCGTGCTGCACACCGACGACAGCGTGATGCCCCGGCGGCGCAGCGCGTGGGCGGCCTGGAACTACGAGCGCGCCGCCAGCAGCGAGCGCGAAGCGGCGCGCGTGTGCCTGCACTACTGGCTCAACCGCCTGCAGCCGCTGCCCTTTGCGCAGCCCGTATTCGTGTCGCTCAACCCCGCGCGGCCGATTGCGCAGCGCAAGGTGCTGGCCGAGTTCGACTACGACCATCCGGTGTTCGACCTGCCCGCCATTGCAGCGCAGGGCCAGGTGGCGCAACTGCAAGGCGTGCAGCGCACCTGGTATTGCGGCGCGTGGACGGGCTACGGCTTTCATGAAGACGGCCTGCAGTCCGGCTACCGCGCGGCCGACTTGCTGCTGCAGCAACTGCGCCAGCGGGAGGCAGCATGACCCAGCCCGCAGCCGCCGCAACCGTTGCTGGCGCTGCTGCTGGCAACCGGCCGCACATCGGCTTTGGCCATGTGTGGCACACCCGGCTGCGCCCGCGTCGCCACCGCTTCATCGTGCCCACGTTCTTTTTGCTCTTGCCCATGCGCACGCTGCGCGTGCAGCCCGAAGCCGCAGGCGTGCTGGCGCTGAACCGGCCGGGGGCGCTGGTCTTTCGGGACACTGACCACGGCGATGGCCGCGGCCCGCAGCAGGGTGGCGCCCTGGCCTGGCTGGATGAGGTGCTGCACAGCCAGGGCATCACCGACGCCCGGGGCGAAGTCTGGCTGCACTGTTACCCGCGCGTCATGGGTTACGCCTTCAAGCCGGTGAGCTTTTGGTACTGCCACCGCACCGACGGCAGTCTGCGCGCCATCGTGGCCGAAGTGAACAACACCTTTGGCGAGCGCCACGCCTACCTGCTGGACGCGCCGCAGTACGGCCGCGAGCTGCGCGCGCGCAAGGTGTTCCACGTCTCGCCGTTTTGCCCGGTAGAGGGCGGCTACCGCTTCGAGTTCAGGCGCAGCGGCGCCCAGGGCCTGCAGTCCACCCGCGTGCGCATCGACTTTGACGACGCCCGGGGCCCACTGGTGCTGACCGGCATCGCCGGGCGCCTGCAGCCGCTGGACGCCGCCAGCCGCCGCCGCGCGCTGTGGCGCTACCCGCTGCTCACGCTGGGCGTGATCACCCGCATCCACTGGCACGCGCTGCTGCTGTGGCTCAAGCGCGCACCGTTTCACACCAGGCCCGAACCGCCGGTGCAGCCCGTCACCCGCTCTTCATCGCCATCCTCGCCGAGCTTTTGACCATGAACACCACCACCGCATCCTCCAACGCGTATCCACTGCCCGCCGACATGCCCGCCGCCGCACGCAAGGGCCTGGCCCTGTTGCAGCGCCTGCGACGCGGCACGCTGCACCTGGAGCTGCCCGATGGCCGCGTGCTGCAGCTGGGCGAAGGCCAGGGCCCCCATGCCGGCATGCGCCTGCACGACTGGAAGGTGTTTGACGCGGTGATGCGCTCGGGCGACATCGGCCTGGCCGAGGGCTACATCGCCCAGGACTGGAGCACGCCGCACCTGGCCGACCTGCTGCGCCTGCTGATCGTGAACCGCCAGGCGCTGCAAGACATGGTGGACGGCGCCTGGTGGGGCCGGCTGGCGTACCGCCTGCGCCACCTGCTCAACCGCAACACCCGCGCGGGCAGCCGGCGCAACATCCACGCCCACTACGACCTGGGCAACGACTTCTACCGGCTGTGGCTGGACCCCAGCATGAACTACTCCAGCGCCTGGTTTCAGGGCAACCTGGCGGGCGACCTGACCGCCGCGCAGCACGCCAAGGTGCGCCGCGCCTTGCACAGCGCCCGCGTGCAGCCGGGCAGCCGCGTGCTGGAGATCGGCTGCGGCTGGGGCGCGCTGGCCGAAATGGCGGCCGGCGAATTCCAGGCGCAGGTGACGGGCGTGACCCTGTCCACCGAGCAACTGGCCTGGGGCCGCGCGCGCATGCAGGCCGCGGGCCTGTCGCCGCAGGTGGAGCTGCGCCTGCAGGACTACCGCGACATTCAGGACGAGCCGTTCGATGCCGTCTGCTCCATCGAGATGGTCGAAGCCGTGGGCCAGGCCTACTGGCCCGACTACTTTGGCGCCGTGGCGCGGCTGCTCAGGCCGGGCGGGCGCGCGTGCGTGCAGAGCATCGTCATCGACGACGCGCGCTTTGAGCGCTACGTGCGCGGCACCGACTTCATCCAGCAATACATCTTCCCCGGCGGCTGCCTGCCCAGCCCGTCGCGCTTTCGGGCGGCCGCGCAGCAGGCAGGCCTGCGCGTGGCCGAAGAATTTGCCTTCGGCCGCGACTACGCCGAAACCCTGCGCCGCTGGCACCAGCGTTTCGTGCAGCAACGCGCCCAGGTGGCGGCGCAGGGCTTTGACGCGAATTTCCTGCGCACTTGGGAGTTCTACCTGGCGTACTGCGAAGCCGCGTTTGACACCGCCAGCATCGACGTCGTGCAGTACACGCTGGTCAAGGACTGACCGGCCGTGGCTCCAACCGCCGCGCCAGCGCTCCAGCCCCTTCCATCCAACCGTTCCACAAGGACTCCCCCCGTGTTCTTCTCTCGCATGACCGTTTCCGCCCGCCTGTATGCGGGCTTCGGGTTGATCCTTGCGCTGCTGGTGGCGCTCACCGGCGTGGCCGCGCTCAAGGTCAGCCGCATCGACCAGGCCCTGCGCGCCAACAACGACGTTCACGTGCAGGTGCAGCGCCACGCCATCAACTTCCGCGGCTCGGCGCATGACCGCTCGATTGCCGTGCGCGACGTGGTGCTCAGCCCCACGCCCGCCGATCGCGAGCGCGAAATCGCCACCATCGCCGCGCTGGGCGACTTTTACGCCCAGTCGGCCGTGCCGCTTGAGAAGCTGATCAACCGCGTCGGCGCGCCGCCCGAGCTGGGCCCGATCTATGCCGACATCCGCAACGCCGAAGCCCAGGCGGTGGCCACCACGCAAGCCATCATTGCCCAGGTGCAGGCGGGCGACACCGCTGCGGCCCAGACCCTGTGGACGCAGGCCAAGCCGCAATATGTGCAGTGGCTGGCGGCCATCAACAAGCTGATCGACTTCAAGGAAGCGCGTATCCAGCGCGAGAACACGATTGCCATGGGCGAAGCCAGCAGCTTCTTGCGCGTGGTGTTCGCCGTGCTGGCGCTGGCGCTGGCCCTCAGCGTGCTGGTGGCCTGGGCCGTTGCGCGCAGCATCGTGCGCCAGCTGGGGGCCGAGCCTGCCGCCCTGGCCGATGTGGCCGGCCTGGTGGCCCGGGGCAACCTGCGCCCTGTTGCCGGTGCGGCGCAGGCGCAGCCCGGCAGCGTGCTGGCATCGCTGGGTGCCATGCAAGACAGCCTCGCGCGGGTGGTGAGCCAGGTGCGGCAGGCATCCAACGCCGTTACCGCGGGCTCCGAAGACATCGCCGGGGGCAACGCCGGGCTGCTGCAGCGCACCGAGGAGCAGGCCGCCAACGTGCAGCAGGCAGCTTCGTCGATGGAGCAGATGACCGCATCGGTCAAGCACAACGCCGACTCGGCCCGCCAGGCCACGCAGGTGGCCACGCTGGCCAGCGAGGCGGCGCTCAAGGGCGGCGCGGTGGTGGCCCAGGTGGTCAGCACCATGGACGAGATCACCGACAGCAGCCGCAAGATCGCCGACATCACCAGCGTGATCGACGGCATTGCCTTCCAGACCAACATCCTGGCGCTCAACGCCGCCGTCGAGGCGGCGCGCGCCGGCGAGCAGGGCCGCGGCTTTGCCGTGGTGGCGGGCGAGGTGCGCAGCCTGGCGCAGCGCAGCGCCGATGCCGCCAAAGAGATCAAGGCGCTGATCGGCACCAGCGTGGACAAGGTGGAAGCCGGCGCGCGACTGGTGGGCGACGCGGGCGCCACCATGACCGGCATCGTGGATCAGGCGCAGCGCGTGGCGGCCCTGATTGCCGAGATCAGCACCGCCACCGCCGAACAGACCCAGGGCATTGCCCAGGTGGGCGGGGCCGTGGCGCAGCTGGACCAGGCCACGCAGCAAAACGCCGCCCTGGTCGAGCAAAGCGCCGCCGCGGCGCAAACCCTGCGCCAGCAGGCGGCCGAGCTGGCCGAGGCGGTCAGCGTCTTCCGCCTGGCTGACGGTGATCGGGGCGATGGGGGCGATGGATACGACGCCCGCGTTGGCGGCGCAGCCCGCGCCTTGGCGAGCCCGCGCCCATTGGCGCGCATGTCCGTGCCGCTGGTTCCGCGCCTGGCTGGATGAGCGCCGATACAAAAATGATAGCTGCCAGCGCTCAACAGATAAGGGCTATCAGCCTGTTTTGACCTAAAAAACGGAGAAAAGAACCCGCCCTGCGCCGCCCTGCGCCGCCCCGATTGCCCGACGCCAGGATTGGACGAGCTATTTATCAAAACTCATAGCAGCTAGCGCTTGATTTATATGCACAAAAGTCGGTTTTCATCACTGAAACATTGGGCTCTGGCCGCCGTGGCTGCTGTGGCCGTTGCGGGTGTGTCGGCCAACACGGGTGCGCCCTCCGGTTCGGCCTTGGCGCCGCCGCCCGTGGTGCGCCAGGCGCTGACCGGGGCCACGCTGGCCGGGGAGGGCGAACTGCGCTTTTGGGGCCTGCGCATCTACGACGCCCGGCTGTGGGTGGCGCCGCGCTTTGATGCGCAGGCCTTTGGCGACCACCCGCTGGCGCTGGAGCTGACCTACCACCGCGCCTTCAGCGGCGCGGCCATTGCGCGGCGCTCGGTCGAGGAAATCCAGCGCCAGACCCCGCTGGCGCCCGCGCAGGCCGAGCGCTGGCGCCAGCAACTGGCCGCCGTGCTGCCCGACGTTGAGCCGGGTGACCGCCTGACCGGCCTGTACCAGCCCGGCCAGGGCCTGCGCCTGTGGCGCGGCAGCCAGCCGCTGGGCGGGGTGGACGATGCCGAGCTGGCGCGCCTGTTCTTTGGCATCTGGCTGTCGCCCGGTACGTCCGAGCCGGGGCTGCGCGGCGCCTTGCTGGCGCGCAGCGCAGGGGCCGCGCCATGACTGTGGCGCTGGCGCACGCGCCCCGCGCTGCGGCGCTGGCGTCGTGGCGCGACGGCATGGCCTACGGCCTGCTGGGCCTGCCGTTGGCGTTTGTCGCGCTGCCGCTGTACGTGGTGCTGCCGCACCACTACGCCACCACGCTGGGCCTGCCGCTGGCCAGCGTGGGCGCGCTGCTGATGCTGGTGCGCCTGCTGGATGCCGTGGCCGATCCGCTGTTGGGCCGCCTGAGCGACCGGCTGTACCGGCACAGCGTGCGCGCCGTGCTGTGGGTGGCGGGCGCATCGGCCGTGGTGCAGGTGCTGGGGCTGGCGGGCTTGTTCTTTCCGCCGGTCGAGGGGCCGCAGACGCTGGCGGCATGGATGGTGGCCGGCCTGCTCATCACCTGCCTGGCGCACAGCCAGGTGGTGATTGCCCACCAGGCCTGGGGCGTGCAGCTGGGCGGCGACAGCGTGCAGCGCAGCCGCATCGTCGCCTGGCGCGAAGGCCCGGGGCTGGTCGGCGTGGTGGCGGCCAGCGGCTTGTCGGTGGTGGGCGGGGCGCGGCCCATGCTGGTGGCGTTTGCCGCCGCGCTGGCGCTGGGCTGGCTGCTGTTGTGGCGCGCGCCGCGCCCGCACCCCGCAGCGCAGGCGCCCGCGCATGCCGCAGGCGCCGCGTTGTGGCGGTCGCTGGCGCAGCCGCTGGCGCAGGCAGACTTCAGGCGGTTGCTGGCGGTGTTCATGAGCAACGGCATTGCCAGCGCCGTGCCCGCGGCGCTGATGCTGTTTTTTGCGCAAGACCGGCTGCAGGCAACGCAGCCGCAGATCGCGCTGTTTCTGGTGCTGTATTTCGTCAGCGGCGCGCTGTCCATGCCCGTGTGGCTGCGCGTGGTGGGCCGCGTGGGCCTGGAGCGCGCCTTGCTGGCCAGCATGCTGCTGGCCGTAGCCTGCTTTGGCTGGACGGCCGGCCTGGGCAGCGGGCAGGTGGCGGCGTTTGCCGTCATCTGCGCGCTGTCGGGCATGGCCCTGGGGGCTGATCTGGCGCTGCCCGGCGCGCTGCTGGCGCGGCTGGTCGAGCGCCAGGGCGCCCAGGGCAACGGCGAGGGCGCCTACCTGGGCTGGTTCAACCTGGGCGCCAAGCTCAACCTGGCGCTGGCCGCCGGCGCCGCGCTGCCGCTGCTGCAATGGGCTGGCTACACCCCCGGCACCCAGGATGAGCAAGCCCTGCGGCACCTGGCCTGGGCCTACGCGCTGCTGCCCTGCGCGCTCAAGCTGCTGGCCGCTGCGCTGCTGCTGCGGCTGCTGATCCACCGTTCAACCACCACTGCAGGAGTCAACCCATGACAACACGTCGCCACGCTTTGCTGGCCCTGCTGGCAGGCTCTGCCGCGCTGGCGGGCTGCGCCAGCCCGCAGGTCACCGACTACGCCCGCGAGCGCCCGCTGCTGGAGCTGGACCGCTATTTCAACGGCCGCATCCTGGCCCACGGCATCTTCCAAAAACGCGGCGGCGAAGTGGTGCGCCGCTTCACCGTGGTGATGGACTGCCACTGGCAGGGCAACCAGGGCGTGCTGGACGAGGCCTTCACCTACTCGGACGGCACCACCCAGCGCCGCATCTGGCGGCTGACCAAGCACGAAGATGGCCGCTACACCGGCCGCGCCGACGACGTGGTGGGCGAGGCCCAGGGCCAGACGGCAGGCAACGCCTTTCGCTGGAACTACACCTTGCGCCTGCCGGTGGACGGCAAGGAGTACGAGGTGCAGTTCGACGACTGGATGTTCCTGATCGATGACCGCGTGATGCTCAACCGCGCCACCATGAGCAAGTTTGGCGTCTCGCTGGGCGAGGTGCTGCTGTCGTTTACCAAACAGTAAGGAGCCAGGCCGTGCCCCTCAACCCTGCAATCACCGACTGGCGCGGCAAGCGCGTGTGGCTGGTGGGCGCCTCCAGCGGCATCGGCCGGGCACTGGCCGCGCAGCTGCACGAGCGCGGCGCGCAGGTGATCGTGTCGGCGCGCCAGCAAGCCCTGCTGCATGATTTTGTGCAGGCCCACCCCGGCAGCCAGGCCGCCGCACTGGACGTGACGGACGCAGCGGCCGTGCAGACCACCGCCCGGCGCCTGCTGGCCGACGGCCCGCTGGACCTGGTGTGCTACTGCGCCGGTCACTACCAACCCATGCGCGCCGATGCGCTGGACCTGCCCGAGCTGCTGCGCCACCAGCAGGTCAACCTGACCGGCGCGTTGCTGGTGCTGGCCGCCGTGGTGCCCGGGCTGCTGGCGTCGGCCCGCGTTGGGCGCGCGCCGCACCTGAGCCTGGTGGCCAGCGTGGCAGGCTGGCGCGGCCTGCCGCAGAGCCTGGCCTATGGCCCCACCAAGGCGGCGCTCATCAACCTGGCCGAGACGCTGTTTCTGGACCTGCGCCCCCAGGGCGTGGGTGTGAGCGTGGTCAACCCGGGCTTCGTCGATACGCCGCTGACGCGGCAAAACACCTTTGCCATGCCCGCGCTGCTGACCCCGCAGCAGGCCGCCGCCGCCATCCTGCACGGCTGGGCGCGCGGGCAGTTCGAGCTGCACTTTCCGCGCCGCTTCACGCTGTGGCTCAAGCTGCTGCGCGTGCTGCCCTACCGCTGGTACTTTGCGCTGGTGCACCGCATGACGGGGCTGTAACGTATGACCTGTATTGCAGACACACAGGCGGCAGCCGCCCGGCTGGCGCAGCTGTACGAGCAGCTCACCCCCGACCATCTAGACCACCTGGCTGACTATTACGCGGCCGATGCGCGCTTCAAAGACCCGTTCAACGATGTGCGCGGCGTGCCCGCTATCCGTGCCATCTTTGCCCACATGTTCGCCAGCCTGGATCAGCCGCGCTTTGTGGTCACGCAGCAGCTGGCGCAGGGCACGCAGGCCTTTCTGGCGTGGGAGTTCCACTTTCGGCTGCGGCGCTGGCAGGCGGGCGTGGACCAGTGCATCCACGGCGCCACGCTGGTGCACTTTGACGCCACCGGCCGCGTGACGCTGCACCGCGATTACTGGGACACGTCCGAAGAGCTGTACCAAAAACTGCCCGTTCTGGGGCCGCTCATGCGCTGGCTGCGCCGGGCCGGCTCCGCCACCCACGATGCATGCCATGCTGACCCTTCACCACCTTGAAACCTCGCGCTCGCAGCGCATCCTGTGGCTGCTGGAAGAACTGGGCGTGCCCTACGCGCTGCGCCGCTACCCGCGCGACCCGGCCACCCGGCTGGCGCCGCCCGAGCTGAAAAAAGTGCACCCGCTGGGCAAGTCGCCGGTCATTACCGACGGCGATACGGTGGTGGCCGAGTCGGGCGCCATCATCGAATACCTGGCCGAGCGCTACGGCGCCCAGGCGAGTGCCGATCTGGCCCAGCTGGAGCCCGCCCGCGGCACGCCCGAGCACCGCGAGTGCCGCTTCTGGATGCACTACGCCGAGGGTTCGCTGATGAACTGGCTGGTCATGCAGCTGGTGTTTGACACCATCCCGCGCCAGCCCATGCCGTTCTTTGTGCGCCCGATGGCCCGCGCGCTGTGCAGCGCCGTGCAGCACAAGCTGGTTGCACCCAATGTGCAGACCGCGCTGGCCTTCATCGACGCGCATCTGGCCCGGCACCGCTGGTTTGCCGGCGAGCACCTGACCATGGCCGACTTTCAGATGAGCTTTGCCGTCGAAGCCGCGCTGGCCCGCGGCGCCGGCCAGGCGGCCTGGCCGCACCTGAGCGCCTACGCCGGGCGCATGCGCCAGCGCCCGGCCTACCAGCGGGCGCTGGACAAAGGCGGGCCGGTGATGATGCCGCTGTAGCGGTGCCCACAGCCTCTAAACCCGGCGCCCAGCCCGCCCCGGCCGCGCGGTAGGCTTTCGACCACCACCGCGGGGCTGCATGCGCGTAACCATGTGTATTACCTTGCATCAAAGTGGCAAAATTTTTGTCTTACCATGCGGGCATGACGACGCCCCCTCCCAGTCTTCCGCCCTGCAAAGCTTGCCAGGACAGGCCACCGCTGTGCATCGACTTCAGCATGGCGTTTCAGCCCATAGTGGACATGCGCACGCGCGAGGTGTTTGCCTACGAGGCGCTGGCGCGTGGCCTGGACGGCGGTGGTGCGGCGCAGGTGCTGGGGCAGGTCAACGACGACAACCGCTACCAGTTCGACCAGGCGTGCCGGGTCAAGGCCGTGGGCCTGGCGGCCAGGCTGGGCATTGACAGCCATGTGAGCATCAACTTCCTGCCCAACGCGGTCTATGAGGCTGCCACCTGCATACGCGCCACCCTGGAGGCGGCGCGCCAGCACGGCTACCCGACCGAGCGGCTCATTTTCGAGATCACCGAGAACGAGCGCCTGGTGGACAAGGAACACCTCAAAAACATCATCCGCGAATACCGCCGCAGGGGCTTCAAGACCGCCATTGATGACTTTGGCGCCGGCTACGCGGGCCTGAACCTGCTGGCGGAGTTTCAGCCCGACATCATCAAGCTGGACATGGACTTGGTGCGCCACATCGACTCCGACCCGGTGCGACAGGCCATCGTGCAAGGCATCCTGGGCGTGTGCAAAGCCCTGAACATCGAGGTGATTGCCGAGGGCGTGGAGACTTTGGCCGAATACCAGCTGCTGCGCGCGCTTGGCATCTATTACTTTCAGGGCTACATGTTCGCGCGGCCGGCCTTCGAGGCATTGCCAACGGTGCAATGGCCCGCCGAGACCGATGCCGCTGGCGGGTGAGGCACGGCAACCCCTGGCGACGCGGCGGGGTCATGCCGGGTCAGACCCGGCGCCGGGCCCGCGCCTGATTGCTCATCCGGCGGCCGCCTGACTGCCAGAATCGCGCCCATGCAAGAACGCCCCCTCTACGCCAACGACTTTCTGCCGCCTGCAGCACCCCCGGCTCCCGGCCCTGCCGTGGTCGCCCCGGCCTTGTATCAGGCGGCCCTGGGGCCACTGAATGCCGCGCATTACCTGGCCGCCTTCGACAGGCTGGACGCGGCGGGGCGGGCTCTGCCGGGGTGGAACTGGGCGGCAGCCCTGTGCACCCCGGGCTGGCTGGTGTTTCACCGACTGTGGCGGTTTGCCCTGCTGTATCTGGCGGTGCTGGCTCTGGCGGGCCTACTGCTGTTTGGGGTGTGCCATGTCTGGCTGGCCCTGCCTTTGCCCATGACGGCGGGGCTGTTGCTGGCGCTGGGCCTGGTGGCGTGTGGAGTGCCCGGGCTGTATGGCGATGCGTTCTTGCACGCGCAGCTGCAGCAGCGCATTCACCGGGCGTTGTCGGCTGCGCCCAACCTGCGCCAGGCCAAGGACTTGCTCGCGCAGCAGGCGGGCAGCCCGCGGCGGCTGATGGCGGTGGCGGCGGGCGGTCTGGGATTGGCGCTGTTTGCCGCGCTGGCCTGGGCCTGGCTGGCCGGTGGTTTGGGGCGTTACGTCGGCAGCAGCCTTCAGGCCCATCAGCTGGCGCAGCGCCCGCCTGCTGCTGCGGTGCAGCGGCCCGCGGCATCCGCTGTGCCTCAGTCAGCACCGCGGCACCAGTTGCTGCCGGCGCCCGTCTCGCCTGCGCCGGACGTTTCCGCCTCGTCGCCGTTGCCTTCGTCGGCTTTGCCACAGCCGCAGGCAAGCGTGCCCATGCCAGCGGGCGATGCCAGCGGGCCGTCGGCGTCTGCGTTCGGGGTGGCTGCGCAAAAGGCCCCGGCAATTGCTGCTGCCGTGCCGGCGGCAGCCCCTGCGGCGGTCGTCGAAAAAGCCCCTGAAAAAGCCCCTGAAAAAGCGACGCCCAAAACCTCTGACGCCCCGCCCGCAGCGTCGGCTGCATCTAACCCCGCGCGTGCGCGAGCCGCCGGTCCCGCCCAAAACGCGGCCCAGTCCCAGGGTAAATCCGCGCCCGCGCAGGACTCTGCGCGCCATCTCTACATCAACGTGGGCCTGTTTGCCAATCCGGCCAATGCCCGGCGGGCGCATGCGCGGCTGGTGCAGGCGGGCCTGCCTGCCACCGTCAGCCAGGTGGCACGCGCCGATGGCCGGCAGCTGCAGCGCGTGCGCGTGGGGCCGTTTGCATCGGCCGCCCAGGCCAATGCGGCCGTCGAGCAGGTGCTGGCGCTGGGCCTGGATGCGCGGCCCGCCGCTGAATAGCCTTGGCGCCTGGCGCGACGCTGGTGCTGCGCCGGTGTTACCCCTGGTCACGGCGGCGGAGCGCGCAGCGGGCTATGGTGCGCCCTTTGGGTGTGAGTGAGGACATGGATATGCAATTTCTCGCAAGCGCAGGCCGGTCAAGTGGCCTGGCAGGTTTGGTGGCGGCCGCGGTGCTGGCGCTGATGGTGGCTGGTTGCTCGTCGGTGGAGCCCACGGGCGCGGGCACCGCGCCGGTGGGCGGTGACTGCAGCGCCCAGGGCGCGCAATGGGCCGTGGGCAAGATGAGCACGGCCAAGGTGGTCGAGGAGGCACGCGTGCGCGCCGGCGCCCGCATGGCGCGGGTGCTGCGCCCAGGGCAGGCGATCACCAAAGAGTTCAACTTTCAGAGGCTGAACCTGGATGTGGACGCCACCGGCGTCGTGGTGGGCGTGCGCTGCGGTTGAGGCGCAGGCCGTCGCCGCCGCGAAGCTCAGTCGGCCAGGAACAGCGACTGCAGGTCGCTTAAAAAATCAAAACCCCGCTCGGTCGGGCGCACGCGGCCCATGTCGCGGGTGATCAGGCCCTGGGCTTCGGCCTGCTGCAGTCCCCCGGCAATGGCCGTGAGCGGCAACCCCGTGCGCTCGGTGAAGTCTTGCAGCGCAAAGCCGCCGCGCAGGCGCAGTGCGTTCAGCATGAACTCGAAGGGCAGGTCGGCGCGGCGCACGTCGTCATCTTGCGCAATGGCCCGCCCGGCCAGCGCGCCCGCCATGTAGCGCTGCGGGTCGCGCAGGCGCACCTGGCGCACCACGCGGTGCGCAAAGCTGAGCTTGCTGTGTGCGCCCGCGCCAATGCCCAGGTAGTCGCCAAACTGCCAGTAATTGCGGTTGTGCAGGCACTGGTGGCCGTCACGCGCGTAGGCCGACACCTCGTAGCGCGCCAGTCCCGCTGCGCCGGTCAGCTCGGTGATGCGGTCGAGCATGGCGTATGCCTGGTCGTCCTCGGGCAGCGGCGGCGGGTACTTGGCAAAGTAGGTGTTCGGCTCGATCGTCAGGTGGTAGATGGAGATGTGCGGCGGCTGCAGCGCCAGCGCGGTGCGCATGTCTTCGTCCAGCTCGGCCGCTGTCTGGCCGGGCAGGGCGTACATGATGTCCAGGTTGAAGGTGTCGAACGCCTGCGCGGCCTCGTCCACCGCGGCCAGCGCCTGCGCGCGGTCGTGCACGCGGCCCAGGGCCTGCAGGTGGCGGTCGTTGAAGCTTTGCACGCCAATCGACAGCCGCGTGACGCCCGCGCCGCGGTAGGCGCGAAAGCGCTCTTTTTCAAACGTGCCGGGGTTGGCTTCCAGCGTGATCTCGCAACCTGCGTCCAGGCGCAGCCGCGCGCGGATGTTGCCCAGCAGCCGGTCGATGGCCTGCGGCGCAAACAGGCTGGGCGTGCCGCCGCCAATGAAGATGCTGTGCACCGTGCGGCCCCAGATCAGGGGCAGGGCGGCCTCCAGGTCGGCCAGCAGTGCGTCGATGTAGCGCGCTTCGGGCACGCCCTCGCCGCACTGAGCCTCGTGCGAGTTGAAGTCGCAGTATGGGCATTTGCGCAGGCACCACGGCAGGTGCACGTACAGCGATAGCGGCGGCAGGCTGGTCAGTTGCAGCAGACCCGGGCGCATGTAGTGCTGCACGTCGCGCAGGGGGGCGCCAGACTGCGCACCAGCGTGCTCGGCGGGGTGAATGGGGATGGTCATGTTGCTGCAAAAGTTGCTGCAAAAATCATAGCTGCCCGCGCTGGTGTTTTATGGGCTGGGGCCCGAAAACGCTTCAAGTGCAACCTCCAGCGCGGCATCAGCTGCCGTCAGCGTGACCGGGGGCTGGGCTGGCAAACCAGTGCTCGCGCATCAGCTCCAGCATCTGTCGCGACGAGCGGCCGCGGTGGCTGTGGGTGTTTTTCACTTCGGGCGGCAGTTCGGCAAAGGTCTTGCCGAACGCGGGCAGCACCATGATCGGGTCAAAGCCAAAGCCGCCCGTGCCGCGCGGCTCGCGCGCGATTTCGCCGGCCACGCGGCCTACGGCGATCAGCGGCTCGGGGTCCAGCGGGTTGCGCACGGCCACCAGGGTGCTGACCATGGCGGCGCGGCGGTCATCCACGCCCTGCATTTGCTCGATCAGCGCGCGCACGTTGTTGGCGTCGCTCTTGTCGTAGCCAAACTGCGTCGCGTAGTGCGCCGTCTGCACGCCGGGCAGGCCGCCGAAGGCCGCCACGCACAGGCCGGCGTCGTCGGCCAGCGCAGGCAGGCCGGTGTGTGCGCTGGCAAAGCGGGCCTTGGCCAGGGCGTTTTCGACGAAGGTATGAAAAGGCTCGTCGGCCTCGCCCACGCCCAGCTCGGACTGGGGGATCAGCTGGACGCCCAGCGGCGCCAGCATGGCCTGCAGTTCTGACAGCTTGCCGCGGTTGTTGGAGGCCAGCACGATCCTGGTGGCAGTGTTTGTGGTCAAAATGGTCTCCAGCGCTTATCAATCAAGCGCTATAAGCTATCAATTGCATAGCGATTGCTGTTGCAGCGCCACCAGTTGGGCAATGCCTTTTTCGGCCAGGGTCAACAACTCGTCCATCTCGCGGCGCGAGAAGGCGGCGCCTTCGGCCGTGCCCTGCACCTCGACGTAGTGGCCCAACCCTGCCTGATCCACGGTCATGACGACGTTCATGTCGGTGTCGCAGGCCACGTCTTCGGTGTATTCCAGATCCAGCAGCGGAGTGCCCTGCACGATGCCCACCGACACGGCCGCCAATGCGCCCGTCAGGGGCGACGCGGTGATCTTGCCGGCCGCCAGCAGCGTGCCCACGGCATCGTGCGCAGCCACCCAGGCGCCGGTGATGGCGGCCGTGCGCGTGCCGCCGTCGGCCTGGATCACGTCGCAGTCGATCTGGATGGTGCGCTCGCCCAGCAGCTTCAGGTCGAACACCGCGCGCAGGCTGCGGCCAATCAGCCGCTGGATCTCTTGTGTGCGCCCGCTTTGCTTGCCGCGGGCGGCCTCGCGGTCGCTGCGGGTGTGGGTGGCGCGCGGCAGCATGCCGTATTCGGCCGTCACCCAGCCCTCGCCACTGCCGCGTTTGTGCGGTGGCACTTTCTCCTCGACCGATGCGGTGCACAGCACGCGGGTGTTGCCAAACTCGATCAGCACCGAGCCCTCGGCATGCATGGTGTAGTGGCGCGTGATGCGGATGGGGCGCAGTTGATCGGCGGCGCGGCCGTCGCTGCGGGAAAAATGCGTGTCAGGACGCGTTGGCACAAGGGAGGGAGTCATTAGGGGCGGGTTGTGTCTGTCAGGCAATGGGCAGACCGCCCGGGGCCGTGTCGGCACGGTCCATGGGCAGTACGGCGACGCAAGTCATGCTGCGGTCATGCTTCGGATTTGCGCGCTGCGGAGCGCCGAATGGCTTCGTTGATTTCGGCGATCGTGCGTTCGATGGCTTCGTCGTCCAGCTCGTCCGGGTCGTCCGCCAGGCCTTCGAGGGGGCTGGCCTGAATGGTGGAGGCGAACACGTCGTCGTGGATGCTGTCGGTGGAAATGCCCTGTGTGGGCTCGAAGGCGTCCGGCGTCTCCCATTCCATGGCCACCGCAGTGACGTTGTCGCTGCTGTCGCCGGCGCGGCGCAGGGCGTCTTCGACCAGGTCGGGCACGGCGTGCGATACCGCCTGGCGGCCCAGCTGGCGCGCGATGGTCGCGTCGTCCAGGGCGCCCCATAGTCCGTCGGAGCA
The DNA here is from genome assembly GCF_050251835.1 of Diaphorobacter sp. Lineage (NCBI taxonomy): Bacteria > Pseudomonadati > Pseudomonadota > Betaproteobacteria > Burkholderiales > Comamonadaceae > Diaphorobacter > Diaphorobacter sp. The sequence goes on from NZ_JBFWLZ010000042.1 coordinate 21,310, forward strand.
CAGCAGGATGCGGTCGCCGTGCTCCAGCAGCACGGGGCCGGTCACGTCGTACAGCGGCTTGGTGGGCGAACCCAGGCAGGTGAACAGCACATTGCGGTTCACACGCTCCAGTCCGGGGATGGCGGCCTTGCGCAGCTCCTGGTAGGAATGGTCGCGTGTGCGCATGAGCATTTCGCCGTCACGCACCAGGTACAGGCGCGAGTCACCGCAGTGAATCCAGCTTGCGCGCCCGTGCTGCACCACGGCAATCACCAGCGTGGAGCGGGGCGAGTCCTGCATCGCCCGGTGGCTGCCGTAGCGCAGAATCTGGTGGTGCGCGCCCAGCAGCGCGGCAGACAGAAATTCAGCCACGTCCGCGAGCACGGGCTTGGCCTGGCGCTGAAACAGCATGGACACGCTCTGGATGGCGATCTGCGCTGCGACCTCGCCGTCGGGGTGGCCGCCCATGCCGTCGGCCAGCACAAACAGGGCGGATTCACGCGTGTAGCAGTAGCCCATGCGGTCTTCGTTTTTCTCGCGCCCACCGCGGCGGCTGATCTGGAAGACAGAAAACTTCATCTGGGTTTGACCCCTAGGCCAGTGGCCTCGCCCACCTTCTGCATGTTCTTGCGCGTGTCCGACACCAGGGTATCGAGCTGCATGCGCATTTTTTCGGCCACCGACAGTTTGGTGTAGCGGCGCTCGCCCTCGCGCGAGAGCTCTTTTTGCAGCGCAAACACCGACTGCGGGCGCGACAGCGGATCAAGTGCCATGCACCATTCGACCACCTCGATGAGGTTGTCGGAGTAAGCCCCGCGCAGCTTGCCCAGGGCCAGCGACAGCCGGTCTTTCTCCTGGCGCTGCGGCGCCTCGTTGGGCGGAAAGCCTTGCATGCATGCGTACATGCAGGCGCCAATGGCGTAGATGTCGGTCCACGGCCCCAGCTGCGTGTCGCGGCGGTACATCTCGGGCGCGGCAAAGCCCGGCGTGTACATGGGGCGGATGAAGTTGCCTTCTTTGGACAGCACCTCGCGCGCGGCGCCAAAATCAATGAGCACCGCGCGGTTGTCGTCGGTGATGAAGATGTTGGCGGGCTTGATGTCCAGGTGCAGCATCTTGTGCTGGTGCACGATGCGCAGCCCGCGCAGCACCTCGTCGAACAGCGAGCGGATGGTGGACTCGCGAAACACCTTCTGCGTCTTGAGGTCGCGGGCGGTGATGATGTAGTCCTGCAAGGTGGCGCCCTCCAGGTAGTTCATCACCATGTACACGGTCTCGTTCTCGCGGAAGAAATTCAGCACGCTCACCACCGATGCGTGCGAAATCTGGGCCAGCGATCGGCCTTCTTCAAAAAAACTCTTCAGACCCAGGCGATACAAAGACAGCTTTTCGGGCGGTACCCTGGGCAGCAACTCGCCCGGCGCGCGTGCCGCCAGGGAGGCAGGCAGGTATTCTTTGATGGCCACCTGTTGGCCCTCGGCGTCCACGGCGAGATACACCACGCCAAAGCCGCCAGAGGACACCCGGCGCACCACACGGTAGCCGCCGATGATGGTGTCTGGGGGCAGGGGAGCCGGCTTGATTTTTGACATAGGAAGCGAAGGCCGTCGTGGGTACGGTCGGGGAACCCGGATAATCGCTGGATCACAAGCAATCAACCACCGAAAGGTCAAATGGCAGTTTACAGCATGACCGGATACGCGAGCGTGCAGCAGGAGTTGACCGCTGCGGCGCCGGACAGGGATGCGGGCGCAGGTCGCCTGGGCCTGGAAATACGATCCGTCAACAGCCGCTTTCTGGATCTGTCTTTTCGTATGTCCGATGAGCTGCGGGCCCAGGAACCCGCTCTGCGGGCGCTGCTCACCCAGCAGCTGCGGCGCGGCAAGGTGGAGGTGCGCGCCTTCGTGGACAACGAAGAATCTGCCAGCCTGACGGAGCCCACGCTGCGCCAGTTGCAGCGTGCCGGGGCGGTGCAGGATGCCGTGCGCTCATGGCTGCCCGATGCCGCACCCTTGACCGTGGCAGACGTTCTGCGCCTGTGTGGCGGTGGCGGCGCGCCCGTGCGCGACTGGAGCGAACCCGTGGTGCAGCTGGCACGCAAGGCACTTGATGAGCTGGTCGCAGCCCGTGAGCGCGAAGGTGAGCGTCTGTCGGCCATGTTGCTGGATCGCATTGCGCAGCTGCGAGACCTGGCATTGCAGGCGGTTCCGCTGGTGCCGCAACTGGTCGAGCAACAGCGTCAGCGCTTCATGGAGCGCTGGCGTGAGGCCATGCAACTGGCCGAAGGCGCTGCATTGCCAGAGGCCGCGCAGGATCGCGCCCTGGCAGAGGCCACGGCCTTTGCCATCCGCATCGACGTGGCCGAGGAGATCACCCGGCTGCAGTCCCACCTGCATGAGATCGAGCGCCTGCTTGGCAAGGGCGGCGAGATTGGCAAGCGGCTGGACTTTCTGATCCAAGAACTGCACCGCGAGGCCAACACCCTGGGCTCCAAGTCTGCCGCCATGGAGCTCACGCGTATCAGTGTGGACATGAAGGTGCTGATCGAGCAGATGCGCGAGCAAGTACAGAACATCGAGTAATAATTCTATTTTGATAGCAGCTGGCGCACACCCCATATGGACTATCCCGGAAATCTATTTGTAGTCTCTGCCCCCAGTGGTGCGGGTAAATCCAGCCTGGTCAAGGCGCTGCTGGAGGTGGATTCGCATGTGCAGCCCTCGGTGTCGCACACCACGCGAGCGCCGCGCGGCCAGGAAAAGCATGGGCGCGAGTATTTTTTTGCGTCAGAGCAAGAATTTGACGCCATGGTGGCAGCCAACGGGTTTGTCGAATGGGCCAACGTGCACGGGCGGCGCTACGGCACATCGCGCAAAGTCATTGAAGAACGCGTCGCGCAGGGCGCGGATGTGGTTCTGGAAATCGACTATCAGGGCGCGCTGCAAATCAAGCAGGCCTTCGTCAACGCGGTGCTCATCTTCATCCTGCCACCCAGCTGGGAAGAACTGCGCTCGCGCCTGGAGCGGCGCGGCGAGGACACCCCCGACGTGATCGATTTGCGGCTGAAGAATGCGGCTGATGAGCTGGCCCAGGCCTGCAAATTCGACTTCGTTATAATCAATGAAGTTTTTGAACGAGCACTTTTTGACCTGAAGTCCATCGTTCACGCGCAGCGCCTCAAGTATGCTGCCCAGCGCCGCGCTCGGGCCGACACCTTCAGGTCGCTGAACATCCCCTGAATTCCCCCTGGAGAAAACACCATGGCCCGCATTACTGTGGAAGACTGTCTCGAGAACATTCCCAACCGCTTCCAATTGGTGCTTGCCGCTACGTACCGCGCGCGTATGCTCAGCCAGGGTCACGCCCCCCGGATTGAAAGCCGCAACAAGCCTGCCGTAACGGCCTTGCGCGAGATTGCCGCGGGCAAGGTGGGTCTGGAGATGCTCAAGAAGGTGCCTGGCTGATTGCCTTTGGTCAACGGTGCACCCGTCGAGAAAACACCGCTCAGCGGTGTTTTTTTTTGGGCGCCTGTGCCCTTGTCCTGGGCACGATACATTTATGTCATGAACGAGGTGTTGAACAAAGCCACTGTCGCCAGTGCGCAGACCGAGACGGCTGTCCCTGGCAGCCCCTCTGTCGCGGCAGCCAATGCTGCTGCGGCGAGCTTCGCTGCGCTTGTGGAGAAGCTTGACTATCTCGACAGCTCCAGCGTCGAGCAGGTGCGGCAGGCGTATCGCTATGCCGACGAGGCCCACCTGGGGCAGTTGCGCAGCAGTGGCGAGCCCTACATCACGCACCCGATTGCGGTGACGGCGCTGTGTGCCAGTTGGAAGCTGGATGTCCAGGCGCTCATGGCTGCGTTGCTGCACGATGCCATGGAGGACTGCGGCATCACCAAGTCGGATCTGATCGACCGCTTTGGGTCTCCTGTGGCAGAGTTGGTTGACGGGTTGACCAAGCTGGACAAGCTGCAGTTCAACACGCGTGAGGAAAACCAGGCCGAGTCCTTTCGCAAGATGCTTTTGGCCATGGCGCGTGATGTGCGTGTCATTCTCATCAAGCTGGCAGACCGCACGCACAACATGCGTACGTTGTCCGACATGCCGCGCAGCAAGTGGCAGCGTATTTCTTCGGAAACGCTGGAGATATACGCGCCCATCGCGCATCGCCTGGGGCTCAATCAGACCTACCGCGAGTTGCAGGATCTTGCCTTCCGGCATCTGCATCCCTGGCGCTATGCGACCTTGTCCAAGGCAGTCACCAAGTCGCGCAACCGCAGGCGCGACATTGTCCAGCGGGTGCAGGCCGAGGTGGATGCGGCGTTTGGCCGCCTTGGCATGAAGGTACGCCTGTCCGGCCGTGAGAAAACCCTGTTTGCGATCTATCAGAAGATGCATTTCAAGCATCTGAGCTTTGCCCAAGTCACGGATCTGTATGGCTTTCGCGTCATCGTGCCGTCAGTCGTTGATTGCTACACGGCCCTTGGCGTGTTGCATCAGATGTACAAGCCTGTACCCGGCAAGTTCAAGGATCACATCGCGATCACCAAGCTCAACGGTTATCAGTCCTTGCACACGACGCTGGTGGGGCCGGCCGGATTGAACATTGAGTTCCAGGTGCGAACCGAGGAGATGCATGTCGTGGCCGAGGCTGGCGTGGCTGCGCACTGGCTTTATAAGGCGCAGGGGTCGGATAACGTTGTGGCCGAACGCCTTGGTACCAAGTGGCTGCAGTCACTGCTGGATATCCAGAACGAGACGCGTGACGCGGCCGAGTTTTGGGATCACGTCAAGGTGGACCTCTTTCCGGATGCGGTGTATGTCTTTACGCCCAAGAGCCAGATCCTTGCACTGCCGCGGGGGGCTACAACGGTGGATTTTGCCTACGCGATTCATAGCGATATCGGCGACCGTACCACCGCAGCCCGGATCAATAACGAGCAGGTGCCCCTGCGCACTGAACTCAAGAACGGCGACGTGGTGGAAATTGTGACTGCGCAGGGCGCCCGACCCAATCCTGCATGGCTGGGCTTTGTGCGCACGGGCCGGGCTCGTTCCAAGATTCGTCATCACATCAAGACCCTGGCGCAAAACGAGTCAGCCGGGTTGGGCGAGAAATTGCTGACGCAGGCGCTACGCGCCGAGGGCATAGAACAATTGCCCGACGTTCTGGCGCAGGAGGCTGTCTGGGACAAATTGCTGCGTTTCACCGGAAACCGCAGCCGAGTGGAGTTGATGACCGACGTGGGCTTGGGCAAGCGTATTGCCAGCATTGTGGCCAAACGTCTGGCGCTTCTGCTGTCCGAGGAAGGGCAGCGCCCCGATGCGCTGCTGCTCACGCGTGAGCGCTACAGCTCCCACGAGAAGGTCTCGCAGGGCAGCATTACACTGGATGGCAGCGAGAATGCATCGGTACAGTATGCGCCATGTTGCCGTCCCGTTCCCGGTGATGCTATCGTGGGTTATCTGGGGCGCGGTGAAGGGCTGGTCGTGCACCATGCGCAGTGTGGAGTGGCCAAGAAACTCCAGCACAAGGATGGCGAGCGTTTTATCGCGGTGGACTGGTCAGATGAGCCCACTCGCTTGTTCGAGACAGGCATCACGGTCACGGTTACCAATGGAAAGGGCGTGCTGGCGCGTATTGCGTCGGAGTTCGCAAATTCTGAAGCTGACATTGTGCGTGTGGACATGGACGATGCCATGGATACCACCGATCTGCGCTTCGTCGTCGCGGTGAGAGATCTGGCCCATGTTGAGATCGTGCTGCGCAATTTGCGCCGAACACACTCCGTATTGCGGGCATTTCGCGTACTGCCGCAGCTTGTCTGAGCTTGTCTGTCAGTGCGGCAATTCGGGCGATTCCGGATAACTGACCGACAGAATCTCCAAGGTGCGCATGCCGGCTGGCGTCTGCAGGGAAACCTCGTCGCCTACTCGAGCTTTGAGCAGCGCGCGTGCTACTGGCGAAACCCAACTGATCTGTTGTAGGCTGTTATCGACCTCGTCAACACCTAAGATGGTCACCGTTCGCTCAATGTTTTCATCATCTACGTAGGTGACTGTGGCGCCAAAGAAAACCTGGTTGTTGCCCAAATGGATCGACGGGTTCACCACCTCGGCAATCTCGAGTCGCTTGGTGAGAAAGCGGATCCGACGATCAATCTCCCGCAATCTCTTCTTGCCATAAAGGTAGTCGCCATTTTCCGACCGGTCACCGTTGCTGGCTGCCCAATGAACGATGTCCACCACCTTGGGCCGCTCCTGATCAATCAGCGTGAACAACTCTTCCCGCAGGCGTGCGTAACCCTGCAGCGTGATGTAATTCTTGCCCTCTGCGGGGAGGTTGGACGGCAATGCCGGTTCGTCATCATCGGCATCGGTTTCTTTGGTAAAGGCCTTGTTCATGCGCCAATGGTGCCCGAAAGTGAAATGCCACTCACCTACCGCAGTAGGGCAAAAACGGAAAAAGCCCTGGAACATTGCTGTTCCAGGGCTTACCGTTTGGTGCGGCTGGCAGGAATCGAACCCACGACCCCTTGGTTCGTAGCCAAGTACTCTATCCAGCTGAGCTACAGCCGCTAAGCTTTGAATTATAGCACGATAAACGCGAATTTTTCAAA
>NZ_JBFWLZ010000043.1:0-26939 GCF_050251835.1 Diaphorobacter sp.
CTGTCCACGCCGCATGCTCTCCCACGGGATGCTCACAGCTCCCAGAGGGCTATCAGGCTGTGGACAACTTTCCGAAACCATGTCCTGAACTTCGAGGTTTAGAAGATACAAGGGTGGGGGTGAGGGCTGACGGCCGGATTTGAGGCCCGGGTGACGATCCTGCAACCTGTGGCTGCGCATGGATCCCCGCCTGCGCGGAGATGATGGGTGGGGGTTTTTTGGGCCTCCAGCCCTTATGCGGAAAGCACTTAAAGCTATTAATTAAAGAGCGAAAGAGCGGTACGCCCGTTGCCTCGCTTACTGAAACGCCACCTCGGCAAAGCTGCGCAGCTTGCGGCTGTGCAGGCGTTGCACGCCGCCGGCGCGCAGGATGTCGATGGCGCGCATGCCGATGCGCAGGTGCTGATCGACCCGTTCGCGGTAGAAATGGTTGGCCATGCCGGGCAGCTTGATCTCGCCGTGCAGGGGTTTGTCGCTCACGCACAGCAGCGTGCCGTAGGGCACGCGAAAGCGAAAGCCGTTGGCGGCGATCGTGGCGCTTTCCATGTCCAGCGCCACGGCGCGGCTCTGGGAAAAGCGGCGCTGGGGCATGTTGTCGGGCAGCAGCTCCCAGTTGCGGTTGTCGGTACTGGCCACGGTGCCCGTGCGCATGATGCGCTTGAGCTGGTCCTGCGGCATCTGCGTCACGTCGGCCACGGCCTGCTGCAGCGCCAGCTGGATCTCGGCCAGCGCGGGGATGGGCACCCACAGCGGCAGCTCTTCGTCCAGCACATGGTCTTCGCGCACGTAGGCGTGGGCCAGCACGTAGTCGCCCAGCTGCTGGCTGTTGCGCAGGCCGGCGCAGTGGCCCAGCATCATCCAGGCGTGCGGGCGCAGCACGGCGATGTGGTCGGTGATGGTCTTGGCGTTGCTCGGGCCCACGCCGATGTTGACCATGGTGATGCCGCTGCCGTCGGCCCGCACCAGGTGGTAGGCCGGCATCTGCGGCAGGCGCGGCGGCGGGCTGCCCAGTTCGTCGCCGGGCTGTGCGGGCAGGCCGGTGCGGCGCGTGATCACGTTGCCGGGCTCGACGAAGGCGATGTATTCGCTGTCTGCCCGGGCCATTTCGGCATGGCCCAGGCGCACGAATTCGTCGATGTAGAACTGGTAGTTGGTGAACAGCACGAAGTGCTGGAACCACTCGGGCAGCGTGCCGGTGTAGTGGCGCAGGCGGTGCAGCGAGTAGTCCACGCGCGGCGCGGTGAACAGCGCCAGGGGCTGGGCTTCGCCGGGGCGCGGCGTCCAGGTGCCGTTGGCGATGCCGTCGTCCATGGCCTCCAGGTCGGGCAGGTCGAACAGGTCGCGCATCAGCATGCGCCGCTCGGGGCTGAGGGTGCCTTCGATGTGGTCGTGCTCGGCAAACGAGAAGTGGATGGGGATGGGCTGGCTGCTCAGGCCCACTTCCAGCTCGACGCCGTGGCTGGCGCGCAGCAGGCGCAGCTGCTCCAGGTAATAGTCGGCAAACAGGTCGGGCCGCGTGAGCGTGGTCTCGTAGCGCCCCGGGCCTTCGACGAAGCCATAGGCCAGCGTGGTGGCGGCGCGTGCCACGGTGCTGGTCTGCACGCGCACGAAGGGGTAGCAGGCGCGCACGGGTGCGGCGGGGGTCTCGCCCGCCACAAAGCGCTGCATGGCATCGCGCAGATGGTCTATCTGCTGCTGGTAGATGCGCTGCACCTGCGCCAGGGCGGCGGCTTCGGTCGTGTGGAAGCTGGCTGCGGTGATGGGGGTGTGAATGGAGGCCATGGGAGATATTGTCAACTGTGCGCCGCGTCATCCTTGCGTCAGGTTTGCGGCTGCGCGCAAGGCCCAGACCCTGGTCGGAGCCCGCGGGGGCTTGCATCTGCGCACGCCGCCGGCGCAACAGCAGTGCCGCACATCGGCCCGATAATGGGGCGATGTCTGCCGCACCCAGTCCCCCTTCTGTCCACGCCTGGATGACGCCCCACAACCTGCTGCGCGCCTCGGTGGGCGTGGCGCTGCTGACCATCGTGCTCAAGACCCTGGCCTGGTGGGTCAGCGGCTCGGTGGGGTTGCTGTCGGATGCGCTGGAGTCCTTCGTCAACCTGGCGGGCGCCATGTTCGCGCTGGCCATGGTGACCATTGCCCGCCGCCCGGCTGACGAGGATCACCCCTACGGTCACCACAAGGCCGAGTATTTCTCGTCGGGCTTCGAGGGCATCCTCATCGTGGGCGCCAGCTTTGCGATTCTTTGGGCGGCGGTGCTGCGCCTGATGCACCCGCAGCCGCTGGAGCAGCTGGGCTGGGGCATGGGCCTGTCGCTGCTGAGCACCGCCTGCAACGGCTTGCTGGCCTGGGTCATGCTGCGCGCCGCGCAGGTGCACCGGTCCCTGGCGCTGGAGGGCGATGCGCGGCACCTGATGACCGATGTGTGGACATCCGTGGGCGTGGTGGGCGGCCTGCTGGCCGCTGGCGCGACGGGCTGGCTGTGGCTGGACCCGCTGGTGGCCATGGGCGTGGCGCTGAACATCCTGCGCGAAGGCGGCGCGCTGATCTGGCGCGCGTCACAGGGCCTGATGGACGAAGCCATGGAACCCGATCTGCTGGCGCGCGCCTACACCGTGCTGCGCGAGCACAGCGCGGCCAGCCAGGGCGCGGTGGAGTTCGACAGCCTGACCTCGCGCCGCGCCGGCGCGCGCAACTATCTGGACCTGCACATGCACGTGCCCGCCCACTGGACGCTGGGCCACGCCGCGCAGCAACGCACCGCCGTCGAGCAGGCGCTGATGCAGGCCGTGCCCGGCCTGCGCGCCACCATCGAGTTGCTGCCCGAGGGGCAGTCCACCGTGTTTGAAACCGTGGAGGCCCAAGAGGCTCAGGAAGCCCAGGAAGCACTGCAGGCGCTGCAGGAGCCGGCGGCGCCCGGCGCACCGCCCGGCCCGCAGGGCACGCCATGATCGGCCTGCTGCAGCGCGTGCGCGAGGCGCGCGTGGAGGTGGACGGCGCCGTGGTGGGCCGCATCGGCCCGGGGCTGCTGGCACTGGTCTGCGCCGAGCAGGGCGACGGCCCGGCGCAGGCCGACAAGCTGCTGGCCAAACTGCTCAAGCTGCGCATCTTCAGCGACGAGGCCGGCAAGATGAACCGCAGCGTGCAGGACATCGACGGCCAGGGCCGCTGCGGCGGGCTGCTCATCGTCAGCCAGTTCACCCTGGCCGCCGACACGCGCGGCGGCAACCGCCCCAGCTTCACCCGGGCAGCAGCGCCAGCAGACGGCGAGCGCCTGTACGACTACCTGGTGGCGCAAGCACGCGCCGCCCACCCCATCGTGCAGACCGGCCGCTTTGCCGCCGACATGCAGGTGCACCTGATCAACGACGGGCCGGTGACGATTGCGCTGGACGTTGCGCCAGAAGTGCGGCCGGGTTGACAGCGGCGGGCGATTGAGCCCAGGCGCCTGTCCGGGCCGCGTTGGGGCGCGCGCCGGTTGCCCGCTGGCGCTGCATCCGCCCGCTGGCGGGCATCAGGGGCGTGCCCAGCGCCGCAGCAGGTTGTGGTACACGCCCGTCAGTTGCACCAGGCGTGGGTCGTCTGGAGCCATCAGCGGCGTGAGTTGCTGGATGGATTGGTCCAGGTCGAACAGCAGCGTGCGATCGGCATCATGCGGCACCAGACTCTCGATCCAGAAGAACGAGGCCACGCGCGCGCCGCGCGTCACGGGTGTGACGCGGTGCAGGCTGGTGGACGGGTACAGCACCATGTCGCCCGCGGCCAGCTTCACGGCCTGCACGCCGAACGGGCCCTCCACCTCCAGCTCGCCGCCGTCGTACTCCTCGGGCTCGGCCAGGAACAGCGTGGCCGACAGGTCGGTGCGCATCTGCTGGTGGCTGCCCGGCAGAACCATGAGCGCGCTGTCCACGTGCGCGCCGTAGCTACCGCCGTCCGCGTAGCGGTTGAACTTGGGCGGATAGATGGTGCGCGGCAGCGCCGCGCTGATGAACAGCGGCGTGGCGGCCAGCCGGCGCAGGATGTGCTGGCCCAGGCGCTGGCTGAGCGCGGCTCCGTCGGCGACCTGCTGGTTGCGCTTGACGCTTCGGGCCAGTGCGCCGGCCGTGGCGGCGCCGTCGTCCCAGGCGGCGGCGTCGAGCTGCGCGCGGAAGTCGCGCACTTCGGTTTTGGTGAGTACCTGGTCGATGGTGATCAGCATGGCGTTTGCGGTGCAAGGCAGTCGGGGGTGATGTCACAGAGCAGCGCGCAGCCGGCCTGGGCCATGCAGGCGTGCAGCTCTTCGGTCAGCAGTTGCAGCATGTGGGCCACACCCAGGGCGCCGGCCACGGCCAGGGCGTACATCTGCAGCCGGCCGATGAGCACGGCGTTGGCGCCCAGGGCCAGGGCCTTGAAGGCGTCGGCGCCGCTGCGCACGCCGCCGTCCAGCAGCACGGGGTAGCCCTCGCCCACGGCGGCGCGCACGGCGGGCAGTGCGTGCAGCGCGGCGGGGGCGCCGTCCAGGCTGCGCCCGCCGTGGTTGGAGACGATCAGGCCGGCTACGCCAGCCGCCTGCAGCGCGCGGGCGTCATCCGGGTGCAGCACGCCCTTGACCCACACGGGCAGGCGGGCCACGCCCAGCAGCCAGTGCAGGTCGTCCCAGGTGGGGGCGTGGCGCATGGCGCCCTGGAAGATGCGGCTGTCGCCTTCGGCCAGCGGCGCGGCGGCGGGCGCGGGGTAGGTGGCCAGGTTGGCGGGCGCGCAATCGGCGGGCATGGCAAAGCCTGCACGTAGCGCGCTGCGGCTGGCCAGCTGGATGCTGGCGTCCAGCGTGAGCACGATGGCACAGTAGCCTGCGGCCTCGGCGCGGCGCAGCAGGCCCTGCGTGTGGGCGCGCTCGGGCTGCAGGTACAGCTGGAACCAGCGCGCGGGGCCGCTGGCGGCGGCTATGGCCTCCAGCGTGCAAGATGACAGCGTGCTGGCGACCAGACAGGTGCCCGTGGCCTGCGCGGCGCAGGCGGTGGCGATTTCCGCGTCGGGATGGGCCAGGCGCTGGTGCGCCACGGGGGCCAGCAGCAGCGGGTGGGGCAGCTCGAGGCCGCCCAGCGTGAGCCGCGTGTGGCCGCCGCGCACGTCGCGCAGCAAGCGCGGCACGATGGCCCAGGCGGCAAAGGCGGCCCGGTTGGCGGCCACGGCGGTGTCCCAGCCGCAACCGCCAGCCACATACGCAAGACGGCCCGCGTCCATGTGCCGGGGCGCGAGCTGTTCGTAGTCGATGGCGTTCCAGACGCCGGAGGGAATGCTGCTGTTCATCAAGTTTGATAGCTATCCGCGCTTGTCCAGAAAGCGCAGAGGGCCGATTTGATTACAAGTCCAGGTTCAGCGTCAGGCGCACCGCGCGGCCGTCGCCCTTGTACAGGAAAGCGCCCGAGCGGTACACGGCGGTGTAGTAGTCCTTGTCGGTCACGTTCAGCACGTTCAGGCGCAGGTCGGCGTGCTTGTTGATGCGGTAGGACGCGAACAGGTCGTACTTGCTGAACGCGGGCACGGGTTGCGAGCACATGCCGTTGGAGTAGCTCGCGCCGGTGTCCGGCTGGCCGCCGCAGCGGCTGCTCTCGTAGCGTGCCACCGCACCCAGTGACAGGCTGGGCGTGAGCTGGTATTTGCCCTGCAGCGTGGCCGAGCGGTCGGCAAAATTGGACAGCGGGTTGCCCACGTTGGCCGCGGTGGCCGAGCGCAGCACCTTGGACTTCATGATGGCCACGCCGGCCTGCATCTGGAAGTTCCTGGTGACATTGCCGGTCAGTCCCAGCTCAAGGCCGCGCACGCGGTTCTTGCCGGTGTTGAAGGTGCCCAGGGAGTCGTAGTCTGCGCCCTCCATCACGTCGTCCTTGGTGGTCTGGAACAGGGCGGCGGTGGCCAGCAGCTTGTCGTCCAGCACGTTCCATTTGGTGCCCAGCTCAAGGTTTTGCGAAGTCTCGGGCCTGGCGCCGGCGGCGCTGCCGTTGTGGATCACCAGGCCACCGTAGCCGCTGCTGGTGCCGGTGTCGGGCTCGCCGCCGTTGATGTCTTGCGCCGTGCCGTAGCTGGCATACACCATGCCCAGGGGGTTGATCTTGTAGCTCACGCCCAGGTGGCCGTTGAGCAGCGTGTCGCTGAAGCCGTAGTTGCCGGTGATGGCGCCGGTCTGGTTGTTGCGGGTGTCCAGCGACAGGTCGTAGTGGTCGGCCCGCAGGCCGCCGAAAACGGTCCACTGGTCGGTCAGATCCACCGTGTCCATGACCGACAGGGCCAGGGTTTTGACGCGCCAGTCGCGCGTCCAGCTCCGGCGATCAATGCTGCGCCCGGCCAGGTCGGCCAGGCCCGCCACGGGGTTGCCGCTGGCGTCGGTGATGCACCAGGCGTTGTTGTTGGCGGCGGTGGCGCTAGTGCGGCAGTTGTAGGCGCCTGCGTTGGTCACGCCGTAGTTGCCGGACAGGACTTTGTGGTCCGTGTATTCAAAGCCGAAGATGAATGCATGCTGCAGGCCGCCGATCTGCTTGTCCCAGCGCAGGTTGCTCTGGTGCGCAAAGTACTTCACGTCCTGCCAGCCGGTGTGGCCGTTGTCCAGCGCGCCAGCGGTGTAGGCCAGGTTGCCCGCTGCGTCGTACACCGAGCGGCTGGACGCGCCCGTGGTGGCATAGCGGTTGTCTGACTCGCCGTAGCGCGTCAGGCTGGTCAGTCGCAGGTCGGGCGCGAAGCGGTAGGCGATGCGCGCGGTGAGCGTGTCCACGTCGGAGTTCAGAAAGTCGCTGCTTTGCGCATACACCGGCACGCCCGTGGCGGGGCGGCGGTGGGGCGCTGTGCCCACCAGGTAGCCGCCCAGGTCGGGGAGCTTGTCCTTGGCGCGCAGGCCGTAATAGTCCAGCGTGACGGACAGATCCTGGCTCAGAGCCCACAGGCCCGACAGTGCCAGGCCGTCGCGGCGGCGCTGCGAGGGGCTGCGGCCCGGCACGTCCTCGCCCGCGGTCAGCGCGTTGGCGCGCAGCGCGAACTTGTCGGTGAAGCCCTTGTTCATGTCCAGCGTCACGCGGTGGTGGCTGTCTGTGCCCACGCCGGCTGAGACGCGGGTGAAGTCGTAATCGAGTGTGGGCTGCTTGGTCACCGCGTTGATGGCGCCACCCGCCGAGCCGCGCCCTGCGAAGCTGGAGTTGGGGCCCTTGGTGACTTCTACCTGTTCAATGGCAAAGCTTTCGCGCGTGGCCATGCCGGGGTCGCGCAGGCCGTCCACGAACACGTCCGAACGCGCTTCCTGGCCGCGGATGATGTAGCGGTCGCCAAAGGCGTTGCCGTTTTCGCCCGTGCCCAGGGTGATGCCGGGCTGGGCCTGCAGGATTTGCTTGAGGTCGGTGGCGCCCGCGTCGCGAATGGCATCGCCGGTGATGACCTGGATGGTCTGTGGCGTTTCGGCCAGCGGGCGAGTGTGGCGCGTGTCGGCGGATGTCCTGGCCTTGTAGGGCGCGCCCACTTCGGCGTTGGGGTTGGGGTCGATGGCTTGATCTTGCACCGTCACCGTGGGCAGCGTGGCGGCAGGCTCGGGCGCGGTGGGTGTCTGGGCCATGGCGCCAAGGGGTAGAAGGGCGGCGGCAAGGCGCAGGCTTGCGGGTTTTTTGAGTCGGGAAGAGAGGGTCATGCAGGGAGACGGAAAGTGAAAAATCTGCCTGCAATTATTGTTGCGAATCACTCGCATTTGCATGAATGGGTGGAAATAACATTCGCCCAAGGCGCAAATCAGCGCGTGCAGACGGCCTTGCAGCCCTGTTTTGTTGCTGTTTGGCAACGGCTGGGTGCACCAAGGATTGCTTGGTCAAAAGCAAAGATGCCGTCTGATGATGAAAGAAATGGGCTAAAGGGGGTGTGGCGTCAGGTCGCAGGCCGATCCACAACCGTCCGAAGCATGGCGTCTGGATTGCGGCGCGCCCGCGGCGGCGCAATCCGCCGTAGTCAGGCGTTGTGCAGCAGGCTACCGTCGCTGCGGGCGGCGCCGGAGTCCACCAGCTCTTGCATCAGCTGGCTGGCCCATTGGGGAGCGGGCTGGTCAGCAAAAAACCGTGCATGTAGCAGGCTGAAGTAGGGCGTGGCGCCAAGCCAGGCGTGCACCTGCGCCAGCGGCGCCTGCTGCCATTCCAGCAGCTTGTACTTGAGCAGCACCTTGGCCGCATGCCGCGCGTGCTTGGCGGGGTCTGCCTGAAAGCCAGCCAGCCTGCGCCGCGCGCGTTGCAACGCGGCGGGCACATCGCCAAATACGCTGCCGTGGCCCGGGATCACCGTGAGCGGGCCCAGCCGCTCGATCAAGTCCAGCGTGGCGCCGACCTCGGCAAAGGCCTGCTGGCCGTCCAGCTCGGGGAAGACCACGCCGAAGCCGTTTTCCCACAGCGCATCGCCCGAGATCAGCACCCGCGAGCGCGGCTCGAACAGCAGCACGGCGTGGTTGTCATGCCCCGGCGCGGCGTGCGCCTGCCAGGCGCTGTCGCCCAGAAGAACCTCGGTGCCGGGCTGCAGCATGTTGTCGGCACGAAAACGCGGGCAGTCCTGGCCGGTGGGCGTGTAGCTCAGCGCCACTGGGTCCCAGGATTGCACCTGCGTCCACTGTCCGGGCGGTATGCGAGTGTTCAGCTGCGGCCAGCGCACCTGCAGCGCGGCGTTGCCGCCGCAGTGGTCGCTGTGCAGGTGGGTGTTGATCAGCAAGTCCAGCGGCCTGCCCTTCAGGGATGCCTCGATCAGCGCCACCGTCTGCGCTGCGTGGGCGCAGTAGCCGCTGTCCACCAGCGCGGTGGACTGGCGCCCCGTAAACAGCACATTGTTGGCCGACAGCCAGCCGCGTTCAAAGACCGTGATTTCCGGTGCCAGGGTTGGTGCATCAAGCGGCATAAGCTATCAAAAAAGTAGTGTAAAAATGGCCAGTGGCCTGGGCGCAGTTGCAGCGGCAAGTACCGGCCCGGACCGACAACGTGTAGCAGGGCAAAGGACGACGCACACCCATGACAAACGCATTGTGGCAACGCTGGCTGGTGGCCGCTCACTGGCTGCTGATCGCGGCCTGGGTGGCGGGATTCTGGGCGCGTTCGCCGTGGCTGGCGCTGTCGGGCGTGGCGGTCGTGCCGCTGCTGTCGCGGCTGTGCATGGCGCCGCAGTTTGTGCTGATGGCCTGGGTGTGCCGGCAGGGCACCACCCCCACCCCCCGCCCGCGCCCCGGGCAGCTGCTGCGTGCCTGGTGGGCCGAGTCTGGCTGGGCTGCCCTGGTCTTTGGCTGGTGGCAGCCCTTTCGCCACCAGGCCTTGGCGGACTGGCTGCCGCAGCGCGCTGCTGCGGATGCGCCCGCGCCGCGTGGTGTGGTGCTGGTGCATGGCTTTTTGTGCAACCGGGGTTTCTGGACGCCGTGGATGGCGTTGCTGCGCGCGCGCGGCCATGCCTTTGTCGCCGTCACGCTGGAGCCGGCCTTTGACCCCATCGACAGATACTGCGGCGCCATTGATGCGGCCGTGCGCCGCGTGACCGAAGCCACCGGCCGCGCGCCGCTGGTCGTCGCGCACAGCATGGGCGGCCTGGCGGTACGCGCCTGGCTGCGCGCCGCGCCGGATGGCGATGCGCGCGTGTATCGCGTGGTCACCCTGGGCGCGCCGCACCACGGCACCTGGCCCGCCCGCTGGGCGCACACCGCAAATGCCCGCCAGTTGCAACTGAACAGTCCCTGGCTGAGCCAGCTGCGCGCACAAGAGCCGCCCGCCCGCGCCGCGGCCTTTGTGTGCTGGTACTCCAACTGCGACAACGTGGTCTATCCGCCCGCTGCGGCCATGCTGGACGGCGCAGACAACCGCTTCATCGAGGGCGCGGCCCATGTGGAAATGGCGTTCCACCCCCGTGTGCTGCGCGATTGCCTGGACTTGCTGCAGGCACCCTGAGCCGGGCGCGTCACGGTGGCCGTGGCGACCCCGGCGCGCAGCCGCGCGGCGGCGCAATTGTGTCATTTCAAAGACATCTTGACTATGAAAAAGATAGCTGCAAGCGCTTGATTTAAAAGGGCTGAGGCCATTTTTCGCCCTGATCAAAAAAACCCTCAAAAAATTGCTGCAATGCAACATGAAGCCGGTGAAAAACTAGGGAAAACCCTAAAATCGCCGCATCATGCTTTCAACCACACACCGGCTTTTCGCACCCCTGAACGTGGCACGGCAGGCGCTGCAACGTGCCGCGCTGCGTCTGCACCGGGGGATTGTCATGACCAACCGGGCGGTGCCCATCCGCCCGCTGGGAGCGCGCCATCGCGAGCGCATCGCCCAGCATCTCTTGCGCCTGGACGCGCGCGACCGCTACCTGCGCTTTGGCTACCCCGCCAGCGATGAGCAGGTGCGGCGCTATGCCGACAAGCTTGATTTCGCGCGCGACGAGATCATTGGCATCTTCAACCACCGGCTGGATCTGATCGCCGTGGCCCATGTGGCCTTTGCGCCGTCCGGTGAATACGAAAGTTGTGCCGAGTTCGGCGTGTCGGTGTCGGCCAGTGTCCGCGGGCGCGGCTACGGCGCCCGGCTGTTTGAGCGCGCAGTGACCCTGGCGCGCAACCGCGGCGTGCGCATGATGTTCATCCACGCGCTGACCGAGAACACGGCCATGCTCAACATTGCGCGCAAAGCCGGCGCCAGCGTGCGCCGCGAGGGTTCCGAGTCCGACGCCCACCTGCAGCTGCCGCCCGCCGGGCTGGACACGCGCATGTCCGAGATCGTGGCCGGGCACTTCGGCGAGGCGGACTACCAGCTGAAAAAGCAGGCGCAGCAGTTCTGGCGCTTTTTGCAGGGCCTGCAGGAAGTGCGCCAGGGCGTGCGCGACGGGCGCCACCAGGCCGCCGAATAAGCGTCCCGCGCCAAAGCGGGAGCCGGCCGATTGCCGCCGTCGCCGCCGCCGCGGCTGTGCCAAGTTGATCCGCTATCCTTGGCAGCCTGTTTCACTACCGCACGTCCTGCACCTGCAACCCGTGTCCGATCCCCATCCTGCGCGCGCCTCCGACAAGGAGGACAAGCGCACGTTTTTGCAGCGCCTCGTCGAGTTCATCAATCCCGGGCCGGATTCGACCGACGAGCTCATCGCCACCCTGGCCGAGGCCGAAGACAACGAGGTCATCAACGCCGATGCGCGGGTGATGCTCGAGCGCGTGCTGCGCATGGCCGAGATGACTGCCAGCGACGTGCTGGTGCCCGCGCCGCGCATGGACATGGTGGACATCGACGCGCCGATTGAAGAGCTGATGCGCCAGGTGATGCACACCGGGCACTCGCGGTTTCCGGTCTATCAGGGCGAGCGCGAGAACGTCGTCGGTATCTTGCTGGCCAAGGACTTGCTCAAGCTGTGGCGCTCGCCGGAGCTGAGCGTGCGTGCGCTGGTGCGCCCGGCGCTGTTCGTGCCCGAGAGCAAGGGCCTGCACGACCTGGGGCGCGAGTTTCGCAGCACGCGCAACCACATGGCCATCGTCATCGACGAGTTCGGCCACATTGCCGGCCTGGTGACTTTCGAGGACGTGATCGAACAGATCGTCGGCGAGATCGAGGACGAGTTCGACATCCCGGAGGACGAAGGCGACATCTTCGGCCTGGCCGATCGCACCTACCGCGTCAGCGGCGACACGCCCGTCGAGCGCGTGGCCGAGGCGTTTGACGTGGTGCTGCAGGGCAGCGACCCGGACGAGAGCTTCGACACCATCGGCGGCCTGATCGCGCACGAGCTGGGCCGCATGCCGCGCAAGGGCGAAGGCGTGGTGCTGGGCGGCCTGCGCTTTGTGGTGATGCACACCAAGGGCGGGTCGGTGCGCTGGTTCAAGGTGGCGCCGGTGGGTGAAGGCCCGGCCGAACCGTCGGTCTGATGGCGGCCCATCCTCCGCAGAGCGCCGACAGGGCGCTGCGCCACGGCCTGCTGCCGTGGGCGCTGGCTGCTCTGGCCGGCCTGGCGCAGGCCGCGTCGCTGGCCTGGCCGGGGCCGGGCAGCCTGGGTGGCCAGCCGCTGTGGTGGCTGCAGATTCTGTCGCTGGCGCTACTGGGCCGGGTGTTGCTGGAGGCAGGCAGCACGCGCCGCGCAGGGCTGCTGGGCTGGCTGTTTGCGCTGGCCTGGCTGGCCGGCACCTTCTGGTGGCTGTTCATTTCAATGCACGTCTATGGCGGGCTGGCCGCGCCGCTGGCGGTGCTGGCGGTGCTGGCATTGGCGGCCTTCCTGGGGGCGTACTATGCAGTGGCTTCAGCATGTTTTCGGGCTGTGGCCCCCGCAAATCGTGCGCTGGCAGCTATTGTTTTTGCATCGATGTGGTTGCTGGCAGAACTGGCACGCGGCCAGTGGTGGACCGGTTTTCCCTGGGGCGCGGGCGGCTATGCGCATGTGCAGGGGCCCCTGGCCGCGCTGGCCCGCAGCCTGGGCGTGTATGGCATAGGCGCCGCGGCGGCAGTGCTGGCGCTGCTGCTGGCGCAGGCGCGCCGGGCCGACCTGCGCAGTGCGCGCGCCTGGGCGCTGGCGCTGGCGCTGGCGGCGGTGGGCGTGGGTGCGGCCTGGCAGCGCCACTGCGCCCTGGAGGGCTGCGGCACGGATGGGCCGGCGACCGACGCCGCGACAGACGGTGCGCCGCTATCGCTGGCCCTGCTGCAGGGCAATATCCCGCAAGACGAAAAGTTCCAGCCCGGCAGCGGCGTGCCGCTGGCCCTGCGCTGGTATTTCGATCAGCTGCATGCGGCGCAGGCCGACCTGGTGGTGGCGCCCGAGACGGCCATCCCGCTGCTGCCCAGCCAACTCATGCCGGGTTACCTGGAGGGCATCGCCAAACGCTACGCCACGGGCCACCAGGCGCTGCTGCTGGGCATACCGCTGGGCAGCCTGGAAGACGGCTACACCAACGCGGTACTGGGCTTTGCGCCCGGCCAAAGCACGCCCTACCAGTACGACAAGCACCACCTGGTGCCGTTTGGCGAGTTCATTCCGCCATTCTTCCGGTGGTTTACCGAGATGATGAACATCCCGCTGGGCGACTTCAACCGCGGCGCCATCGGCCAGCCCTCGCTGGCCTGGGGCAGCCAGCGCATAGCGCCCAACATCTGCTACGAGGACTTGTTTGGCGAGGAGCTGGGCGCACGCTTTCTGCACCCCGCCAGCGGCCCCACCATCATGGTGAACCTGAGCAACATTGGCTGGTTTGGCAACACCGTGGCCATCGACCAGCATCTGGCCATCAGCCAGATGCGGGCGCTGGAGTTCGAGCGCCCCATGGTGCGCGCCACCAACACCGGCGCCACGGCCGTCATCGATCACCGCGGGCAGGTCACGCACCGCATGCCGGCTTTTGAGCGCGGCGTGCTGCTGGCCCAGGTGCAGGGCCGCAGCGGCGCCGTCACTCCCTACGCCTGGTGGGTGGCGCGCTGGGGTTTGTGGCCGCTGTGGGCGCTGGGGCTGGGCGTGGCGGCGGTAGCCTGGCGGGCGCAGCGGCGGGCCGCGGCCCGGGGTGCAGCGCTGCGCGGGTGTTGATCCCGGTCATGCCACGGGGGTGCGCCGCAGGTTATCCCTTGGCCTGAAGTGTGGCGGGCGGGCCTCAAGTCTGGATAATAGACACCCTTTCAGGGCGCGGACCGCGCGCCGCACCTGCACCATCCACCCCCAACCACCGCGACGGCATGCGCCGTCTGGAGCACGACTGACAATGGCTGAATCCTTCTCGTACGAACAACTGATCGCCTCGGGCGAGGGCCGGTTGTTCGGTCCGGACAGCGGGCGCCTGCCCCTGCCCCCCATGCTGATGTTTGACCGCATCACCCATATCGACAGCGACGGCGGCGCGCATGGGCTGGGACGGATAGAGGCCGAGCTGGACATCAGGCCCGACCTGTGGTTTTTTGCCTGCCACTTCCAGGGTGACCCGGTCATGCCCGGCTGCCTGGGGCTGGACGCCATGTGGCAGCTCATAGGCTTTTACCTCACCTGGCTGCGCCTGCCGGGGCGCGGACGCGCGCTGGGCGGGGGCGAGATCAAGTTCACCGGCGAGGTGGGGCCAGACGTCAAGCTCGTGAAATACGAGATCGACATCAAGCGCGTGATCAAGCGCAAGCTCAACATGGCCATCGGCGACGCCCGCCTGCTGGCCGACGGCAAAGAGATTTATGTAGCCAACGACCTGCGCGTGGGGCTGTTCCTGCGCGAAGGCGACGCACCGGGAAGCGCAGCATGACCAAGAAGCGGGTGGTGATCACGGGCGCGGGCATCGTCTCGTGCATTGGCAATGACCTGGCCAGCGTAGAGGCGGCGCTGCGAACGGGCACCAGCGGCATCAAGGCGGTGCCCAGGTTCACCGAGCTGGGCCTGCGCAGCCAGGTGGGCGGCGCGCCCGATATTGACATCGAGGCGCGCATCGACCGCAAGCAGCTGCGCTTCATGGGCGATGCGGCGGCCTACGCGCAAATCGCGCTGGAAGACGCCATTGCCCAGGCGGGCCTGACGCCGCAGCAAGTCAGCCACCCGCGCACCGGCCTGATCATGGGTTCGGGCGGCGGCTCGCCGGCCAACCAGATCGAGGCTGCCGACACGCTGCGCGAAAAAGGCATTCGCCGCGTCGGGCCTTACCAGGTCACGCGCTGCATGAGCAGCACGGTATCGGCCTGCCTGGCCACCAACTTCAAGGTCAAGGGCATCAACTACTCGATCACCTCGGCCTGCTCCACCTCGGCCCACTGCATTGGCGCGGCCGCGCAGCAGATCGCCTGGGGCATGCAGGACGTGATGTTTGCCGGCGGCGGCGAAGAACTTTCATGGGGCATGTCGCTGCTGTTCGACGGCATGGGCGCCATGTCCAGCAAGTACAACGACACGCCCGGGAAAGCCTCGCGCGCCTACGACGCCAACCGCGACGGCTTCGTGATTGCGGGCGGCGGTGGCGCTGTGGTGCTGGAAAGCCTGGAACACGCGCTGGCGCGCGGTGCCACCATCCTGGGTGAAGTGGTGGGCTTTGGCGCCACCAGCGATGGCGAGGACATGGTGGCCCCCTCGGGCGACGGCGCCATCGCCTGCATGCGCCAGGCCATGGAGGGGCTG
Organism: Diaphorobacter sp.; assembly: GCF_050251835.1. Classification (NCBI taxonomy): domain Bacteria; kingdom Pseudomonadati; phylum Pseudomonadota; class Betaproteobacteria; order Burkholderiales; family Comamonadaceae; genus Diaphorobacter; species Diaphorobacter sp. The sequence continues at coordinate 15,070 of NZ_JBFWLZ010000043.1, forward strand.
GATGCGCCGATTGATTACATCAACACCCACGGCACCTCCACGCCCGTGGGCGACATGCAGGAAGTGCGCGCCATGCAGGCGCTGTTTGGCGATGCGGTGCCGCCGTTCTCCAGCACCAAGTCGCTGACCGGCCATTCGCTGGGCGCCACCGGCGTGCAAGAGGCCATCTACTGCCTGATCATGCTCAACAAGGGCTTCATCGCCGGTTCCATCAATGTGGAAACGCCCGACCCGCTGCTGGGCAGCATGCCGCTGGTCACCGCCACGCGCGATGCGCAGCTGACCACCGTGCTGTCCAACAGCTTCGGCTTTGGCGGCACCAACGCATCGCTGGTGCTGCGCCGCTGGCAGGGCGCCTGATTCGCGCGCCCATTCGCGCAATCGTCAGTGCGGGGGCTGCGGCCCCCGTTTTGCTTGGGCGCCTAGAATTGCCGGTTCGCGCGCTGGCGCGCCCGCTCTCTCCAACACACAGCCATGCTGACATTCCAACAAATCATCCTCAAACTGCAGTCCTACTGGGCCGAACAGGGCTGCGCGCTTTTGCAGCCTTATGACATGGAAGTGGGCGCCGGCACGTCGCATACAGCTACGTTTTTGAGAGCGATTGGCCCCGAGCCCTGGAAGGCCGCCTACGTGCAGCCCAGCCGCCGCCCCAAGGACGGCCGCTATGGCGAGAACCCCAACCGCCTGCAGCACTACTACCAGTACCAGGTGGTGCTCAAGCCCGCGCCCGACAACATCCTGGAGCTGTACCTGGGCAGCCTGCAGGCGCTGGGCTTCGATCTGAAGAAAAACGACATCCGCTTTGTCGAAGACGACTGGGAAAACCCCACGCTGGGCGCCTGGGGCCTGGGCTGGGAGGTGTGGCTTAACGGCATGGAAGTCACGCAGTTCACCTACTTCCAGCAAGTGGGCGGCATTGACTGCAAGCCCGCCACGGGCGAGATCACTTACGGCCTGGAGCGTCTGGCCATGTACCTGCAGGGCGTGGACAACGTCTATAACCTGACCTGGACCGACGGCCTGAGCTACGGCGACGTGTACCTGCAAAACGAGCAGGAGCAGTCGGCCTACAACTTCGAGCATTCCGACGCCGATTTTCTGTTCACCGCTTTCGGCGCCCATGAAAAGCAGGCGCAGCACCTGATGGCCGAGCAACTGGCCCTGCCGGCGTACGAGCAGGTGCTCAAGGCCGCGCACACCTTCAATTTGCTGGATGCGCGCGGCGCGATCAGCGTGACCGAGCGCGCCGCCTACATCGGCCGCATCCGCAATCTGGCGCGCGCGGTGGCCAAGGCTTACCTGGACAGCCGGGCGCGCCTGGGCTTTCCCATGGCGCCCAAGTCGCATGCCGACGAGGTGCTGGCCGAGCTGGCCAAGGCCGCCGAACAACAGAACAAGAAGGCAGCCTGAGAAGGTGCAAACGCCGCGCAGCGAGAAACACACCATGAACCACCCGAATCTTCTTGTCGAACTGTTTGTTGAAGAACTGCCCCCGAAGGCCTTGCAAAAGCTGGGCGACGCCTTTGCCACCGTGCTGCTGGAGCAGTTGCAGGCGCAGGGCCTGACCTCGGCGCAGTCGCAGCTCACGGCCTACGCTTCGCCGCGCCGTCTGGCCGCCCATATCACGGACGTTCTGCCCGCCGCACCCGACAAGGCCGTGTCGCACAAGCTCATGCCCGTGGCCGTGGGCCTGGACGCCAGCGGCCAGCCCACGCCGGCGCTGCTCAAGAAATTGACGGCGCTGGGCGTTGACGCGTCGGCCGTGGCGCAGCTCAAGCGCGTGCACGATGGCAAGGCCGAGGTGCTGTTCTTCGAGACCACCGCCAAGGGCGCAGTGCTGGCCGACGGCCTGCAAAAGGCATTGCACGAAGCCATTGCCAAGCTGCCCATCCCCAAGGTGATGCGCTACCAGCTGCAGGACGGCTGGTCCAGCGTGCACTTCGTGCGTCCGGCGCATGGCCTGGTGGCGCTGCATGGCGCGCAGGTGGTGTCGGGCGTGCAGGCCCTGGGCCTGACGGCCGGCAACGCCACGCACGGCCACCGCTTTGAGGCCACCGTGGACCCGGTGGTGATCCACAGTGCCGACAGCTATGCCGAGCAGCTGCGCGAGCAGGGCGCGGTGATCGCCAGTTTTGCCGAGCGCCGCGCCGACATTGCGCGCCAGCTGCAAGAAGCGGCTGCCCGGGTTGGCGGCGGGGTGCGCCCGATCGAGGACGACGCCTTGCTGGACGAGGTGACCGCCCTGGTCGAGCGCCCCAACGTGCTGGTCTGCCAGTTTGAAAAGGAGTTTCTGGATGTGCCCCAGGAATGCCTGATCCTGACGATGAAGGCCAACCAGAAGTACTTTCCGCTGCTGAACGCCGAGGGCAAGCTCACGCACCAGTTCCTGGTGGTGAGCAACATCAGCCCGCAAGACGCCAGCGCCGTCATCCAGGGCAACGAGCGCGTGGTGCGCCCGCGCCTGGCCGACGCCAAGTTCTTCTTTGACCAGGACCGCAAAAAAACCCTGGTCAGCCGCGTGCCGCTGCTGGACAAGGTGGTTTATCACAACCAGCTCGGCACCCAGGGTGAGCGCGTGCAGCGTGTGCGCGCCATTGCCCAGGCCATTGGCCACCAGCTGTTTGATGCGCTGACCGATCACCACGGCATCCAGGGCACGCAAGACGCCGAGGTGGTGCAGGACTATCTGATGACCTGCATCGACAACGCCGCGCTGCTGGCCAAGACCGACCTGGTCACCGACATGGTGGGCGAGTTCCCCGAACTGCAAGGCACCATGGGCGCGTACTACGCCGTCAACGACGGATTGAGCGACGACGTGGCCTTCGCCATCGAAGACCACTACAAGCCCCGCTTTGCTGGCGACGACCTGCCGCGCCACAACGTGGGCCTGGTGGTGGCGCTGGCCGACAAGCTCGAAACCCTGGTGGGCATGTTCGGCATCGGCAACCTGCCCACGGGCGACCGCGACCCGTTTGCGCTGCGCCGCCATGCGCTGGGCGTGATCCGCATGCTGATCGAAAAAGAGATGCCGCTGCAACTCGACGCGCTGCTGGCCTGCGCCGTGCCGGCCTTTGGCGACAAGATCGAAGACGCCAGCGCCCAGCTGGCCGACTTCATCTACGACCGCCTGGCCGGCACCCTGCGCGAGCAGGGCTACAGCGCGCAAGAGGTGGATGCCGTGATCGCCCTGCGCCCGCAGCGCCTGGCCCGGGTGCCCAAGCTGATCGAGGCCGTGCGCGCCTTTGCCACGCTGGAAGAGGCGCCCGCGCTGGCCGCGGCCAACAAGCGCGTGACCAACATCCTGAAAAAAGCCGGCGACGTGGATCCGCATGTCAACGAAAGCCTGCTGCGCGAGCCGGCCGAGATAGACCTGCACGCTGCGCTGCAACGCTTCGTGCCCGAGGCCAACGCCCAGTTCGACGCCGGCGACTACACCGCCAGCCTGCAGACCCTGGCGGTGCTGCGCGCGCCGGTGGACGCGTTTTTTGACGACGTGATGGTCAATGCCGAGGAAATGGACCTGCGCCTGAACCGCCAGGGCCTGCTGCGGCTGTTGCACATCGCCATGAATCGCGTGGCCGACCTGTCGCGTCTGGCGGTCTGAGCCATGCCCACGCCCCGGCACGGAGCCTCCATGAAGCTCGCCATCCTGGACCGCGACGGAACGCTCAACGAGCTGGGCGATGGCTTCATCACTTCGCCCGATGCATGGGTGCCCGTGCCTGGCGCCCTGGAGGCGGTGGCACGGCTCAACCACGCGGGCTGGCATGTGGTGGTGGCCACCAACCTGCCGGGCCTGGGCCGGGGGTTGCTGGATGCGCAAACCCTGGTGACCATCCACGCCAAGATGCACCGCCAGCTGGCCGCGCTGGGCGGGCGCATCGATGCGGTGTTCTACTGCCCGCATGCCGAGACCGAGCCCTGCACCTGCCGCCAGCCCGCGCCGGGCCTGATGGAGCAGATCCGCGACCGCTACGGCGTGGAGGGGCGCGATATTCTCGTCGTGGGCAGCAGCCTGGCCCACCTGCAGGCCGCCGCCGATCTGGGCGCGCAGCTGCACATGGTCTGCACCGGCCGGTCGGCCCACCTGAACCCGCGCGAGAGCCTGCCCCCCGCCTGGCCCGCAGGCACGCGCGCGCACGCCAGTCTGGGCGCGCTGGCCGACTTCATCGTACCGCAGGGCGGCGCGGGCCTGCCCGTGGCGTTGTGATGCAATACATTCAAAATTGATAGCTGTCAGCGCAGGTAAAACAAGCGCTGGAGGCCAAAAACACCCACTACCTTCATGGCACTGATCCGCTCCATTCTTCATCTGCTGGTGATGGCCGTCACCGTCATTCCCTACACCTTTGGCGTGCTGCTGGTGCGCGTGCTGGGCGGCAGCCCCGCAGCGCGTTACCGCGTGGCGCGCGCCTGGCTGGCGCTGTGCATCGACTCGGCGCGCTGGCTGCTGGGCATACGCACGCAGATCACCGGCATGGAGCACCTGCCCACGGGGGCGGGGCAGGACACGCAGGGTGTGGTGCTGCTGGTCAAGCACCAGTCCACCTACGAGACCTTTCTCATGCCGGCCATCATGCCGCGCCCCCTGGCGTATGTGTTCAAGAAAGAACTGCTGCGCGTGCCGTTCTTCGGCTGGTCCATCGGCAGCCTGGACATGATCCACATCGACCGCGGCCAGCGCACCCGCGCCTTCGCCAAGGTGCTGCAGCAGGGCCGGCGCCTGCTGGCCCGGGGCACCTGGGTGATCATGTTCCCCGAGGGCACGCGCACCGCCCGCGGCGAAAAAGGCGAGTACAAAAGCGGCGGCACGCGCCTGGCGATCGACGCGGGCGTGCCCGTGGTGCCTATCGCCGTCACGTCGGCCAAGGTCTGGCCGTGCAAGGCCTTCATCAAGCGCCCGGGCGTGGTGCATGTATCCATCGGCCAGCCCATCCCCACCGAAGGGCGCAAGCCCGACGAACTGATGCGCGAGGTGGAGGACTGGATCGAAGGCGAAATGCGCCGCCTGGATCCCGAAGCCTACCCTGGCGCCCCGGCCCCGGCGCCCGCAGCCGCCCCGCGCTGACCATGCAGCGGCTGGTGCAACTGGCGCTGGATCTGTTCGGCGGCACGGCGGCGCCTGCCGATCCGCACGGTTTGGAGCCTCACAAGCCCCCAGCCCAGGTTCGGCAAGCGCCGCAAGCTCCTCCTTTCATAGCAAATCCACAACCGCTCGCACAACCGGCGACACCGCTGCCGCTGGCCGACCTGCTCACGCCCGCCATCTTTCGCCACCCGCAGGCCAATCGCCAGGTGCTGCTGGGCGACGCCGTGGTGGCCTATTGCCTGCAGCGCGCGCGCCGGCGCTCCATTGGCTTTACCGTGGGGCCTGACGGCCTGACGGTGCGCGCGCCCGCCTGGGCCACGCTGGCCGCGGTGGATGCCGCCTTGCACACCAAGGCCAGCTGGATCGTGCGCAAGCTGGCTGAGCAGCAAGAGCGCCGCCAGCGCCTGGACAGCGCCCGCATCGCCTGGGGTCATGGCGCCGTGCTGCCCTACCTGGGCGAGCCGCTCACGGTGCTGCTCGACGCCCTGGCCGCGCGCGGCGGCACGCTGCTGGAGCCCGCGCCGCACGCAACGCCTGTGCCCGGCGCAAGCGCACGGGCCCTGCGCATTGCCCTGCCGCCCTGCGCCGCCCCGGCCCAGGTGCGCGACGCCGTGCAGGCCTGGCTGATGCGCGAGGCGCGGCGGCGCTTCACCCAGCGGCTGGACCACTTCGCGCCGCTGCTGGCCGTGCGCTGGACGCGGCTGCGCCTGTCCAGCGCCGCCACCCGCTGGGGCAGCGCCCGCGCCGACGGCTCCATCAACCTGAACTGGCGGCTGATGCACTACAGCCCGGCCATCATCGACTACGTGGTGGCGCACGAGCTGGCGCACCTGCGGGTGATGGACCACAGCCCACGCTTTTGGGACACGGTGGCCAGCGTGGTGCCCGACTACGCCGCACTGCGCCGCAGCCTGCGCGACCAGCCCGCGCCGCCCTGGGATTGATGCGCCGGCATGGGCGGGGCGGGGCAGGGTGATCATCAGCCGCCGCGTCTGTCAAAATTTCGCCATGAGCACACCCAACCACCCCCAGCCCGTCGGCCGCACCGAAGACCAGCCCCTGCCCGCCGACGGTTACGCGGGCGACGTCACCCCCCAGCTAGCCTGGCAGTGGGTGCAGGCGGGTCAGGCCGTGTTGATTGACGTGCGCTGCGACGCCGAGCGCGCCTGGGTCGGCTATGTGCCCGGCGCCGTGGCCGTGGCCTGGAAGCAGTGGCCCGGCATGCTGCCCAACCCCGACTTTGATGCGCAGATGCGCGCGGCCGTGCCCCCGGGCGCCAAGGCGGTGCTGCTGTGCCGCAGCGGCGTGCGGTCGGTGGCGGCGGCGCGGCGCGCCACCGAGCTGGGTCTGACGGCCTACAACATCCTCGAAGGCTTCGAGGGCGACGCCGACGACAACGGCCAGCGCAACCGCCGTGGCGGCTGGCGCTTTCATGGCCTGCCGTGGCGGCAGGGTTGATGCCCTGGTTGATGTCCTGCTTCGTGCTTCCAAAAAAATAGCTGCCAGCGCTTTTTTTGCAAGCGCTGGCAGCCGTTTTGGCTGCTAATTCTGGAGCTTACGAGGCCAGGGGCGGGATGCGCAGCTTCTGGCCGGGGTAGATCTTGTCAGGGTGGCTCAGCATGGGCTTGTTGGCCTCGAAGATCACCGGGTACTTGTTGGCGTCGCCGTAAAACTTCTTGGCGATGGCGCTCAGCGTGTCGCCGCGCACCACGTCGTGGTACTGGGCCTCGGGTTCGGGGTGGGTTACCGCCATCTGGTTGTCCACGCTGGTCACGCTGGCCACGTTGCCGCAGCACAGGGTCACTTTCTCTTTGACGGTCTGCGTGGGGGCGGTGCCCGTCACCGTCACCTTGCCCTCGGGGCCTTCAAAAGCAACCCGCAGGTCGCTGACGCCCAGGTTCTGCGCAGCGATGTAGGTTTCTATGGCCCGGCCCGCCCGGGCGTCAAGCTCGGCTTGTGTGGGCGCCGCAGCGGCCGAGGCCTGTGCCTCCTTGCCGCCGAACAGTTTTTCTCCAGCTTCCTTGATGAACGAGAACAGACCCATGGGTGACTCCTTGGTTGAACAGATGTGGACGACATATCCACAGCCCACTGTAGCGCCAGCATGTCGCCCTCGTGTGTCGGATAAGGGCGCATGGCGCCGCCACGCCTTGCGAACTGCGCTGCGGGTGGCCAGCGTCCGTGCGCCTTGGCTCCATAATCCGCCCCCATGACATTTCTGGCCATCGATGTAGGCAACACGCGTCTCAAGTGGGCGTTGTTTGAGGCCGCCCAACCCGGCGCCGCCATCCTCGCCCACGGCGCCGAGTTTCTGGAGCACATCGACCGTCTGGCCGAGGGCGCCTGGGCGGGGCTGCCCGTGCCCAGGCACATGCTGGGCTGCGTGGTGGCGGGCGATCCCATCAAGCACCGCGTGGCCGAGCAGATGGAGCTGTGGGACGTGCCCGCGCGCTGGGTGGTGCCCACGCTGGAAGAGGCCGGCGTGACCAACGGCTACGACCAACCCATGCGCCTGGGCGCCGATCGCTGGGTGGCCATGATCGGCGCACGCCACCGCATGCTGGCGCAAGGGCCTGCGCGGCCGCTGCTGGTGGTGATGGTGGGCACGGCCGTCACCGTGGAGGCGCTGGACGCCGAGGGGCGCTTTCTGGGCGGCCTGATCCTGCCGGGCCACGGCATCATGCTGCGCGCGCTGGAGTCGGGCACTGCGGGCCTGCATGTGCCCACGGGCGAGGTGCGGATGTTTCCGTCCAACACCAGCGATGCGCTGACCAGCGGCGGCACCTATGCGATTGCGGGCGCGGTGGAGCGCATGTACCAGCACTTGCTGCGCCACTGCGGCCAGGAGCCGGTCTGCATGATGACCGGCGGCGCGGGCTGGAAGATGGCGCCCAGCATGACGCGCCCCTTCGAGCTGGTGGAAAACCTGATCTTCGACGGCCTGCTGGTGATTGCCGCGCGCCGCCTGGCGGCCAACGCAGCCTGACATTACCGGCCCGGCACCGGCTGCACGGGCGGGCCTGCATCGCTGGTCATGCGCGGCGCGCCTGTCGCGCACGCGTACCGCGCCGCATCCGCCGGTTGCTCCAGTGGCGCCAATTGCACCAATGGCGCCAGCTGTGCCAGTTGCGTGCGCTGCTCCGGCGCCAGGCAGGGCATCAGCAGCCCCATCACATGCTGCGCGCCGCGTGCCGGCGCGGCCTGGGCGTTGGCGGGCTCCAGCGCGCTGCGCGGGTCGCGCACGTACTCAAAGCTGAGCCAGTACGTCAGCAGCACTGCCATGCTGGTGGCAGTGGTCTGCACGGCCTGCGCCGGCTCCAGCTGCAGCGCGCCGTGGCGCCCCAGTGCCTGCAGCAGATCGTGCATGGCAGCGGTCTTGGCCTGCACCAGCGCCGGAAACCGCGCCTCCAGCTGGCGGTTGCATGACAGCAGGTTGTTGAGGTCGCGGTAGAGAAAGCGGTAGTCCCAGATCAGTTCCAGCAGCGTGCGCACAAAGACCCAGGCCTGCTGCGCGTCCGTCACGCTGGCGCTGGTGGCCAACTGGGCGCGCAGCGCCTCTTCGCAGCGCGCAAACAGCGCGGTGACGATCTTGTCCTTGGCGGGGTAGTGGTAGTACAGGTTGCCGGTGCTGATGCGCAAGTCGGCCGCAATGGCCATGGTGGACACATTGGGCTCGCCAAAGCGGTTGAACAACGCCAGGCTGGCCTCCAGAATGCGCTCGGCAGTGCGGCGGGGGGCTTTGCGGGCCATGGGCTGTCTCCTGCCGCTCTCCTGGCGTGCGTGCGCCAGGGGCTGGGTTGGGTGTTGTGTTCAGGCCCACTCTAACGCAGGGTGCTGGCGTTTCAACCCCGGGGTTGCGCCAACTCTGGCGCCGGCTTGCAGCGCGTACAGCCGGTTACGGGCTGCGCCGGGCCGGTGGGATAATCGCTGGTTTTTTCACTTTGGCACGTCTGTCGAAAGACTTCCCCCATGATTTTGGTAACTGGCGGCGCGGGCTTCATCGGCGCCAATTTTGTGCTCGACTGGCTTGCCGGCAGCGATGAGCCGGTGGTCAACCTGGACAAGCTCACCTACGCCGGCAACCTGCACAATCTGGACAGCGTGAGCGGCGATGCGCGCCACATCTTCGTGCAGGGCGACATTGGCGACACTGCCCTGGTCGAGCGCTTGCTGGCCAAACACCAGCCCCGCGCCATCGTCAACTTTGCGGCTGAAAGTCATGTGGATCGCTCCATCCACGGCCCCGACGATTTCATCCAGACCAATGTGGTCGGAACTTTCAAGCTTTTGGAGGCTGCAAGGCACTACTGGCAAGCGCTGCAAGCTATCAAAAAAGAAGCGTTTCGCTTCTTGCACGTCAGCACCGACGAGGTCTATGGCACGCTGGCGGCAGATGCCCCGGCCTTCACCGAAGAACACGGCTACGAGCCCAACAGCCCGTACAGCGCCAGCAAGGCTGCATCCGACCACCTGGTGCGTGCCTGGCACCACACCTATGGCCTGCCGGTGCTCACCACCAATTGCAGCAACAACTATGGGCCGCTGCACTTTCCGGAAAAACTCATTCCCCTGATGATCGTCAACGCGCTGGCGGGCAAGCCCTTGCCGGTGTATGGCGACGGCATGCAGGTGCGCGACTGGCTGTACGTCAAAGACCACTGCAGCGCCATCCGCCGCGTGCTCGAAGCCGGGCAATTGGGCCAGACCTACAACATCGGCGGCTGGAACGAAAAGCCCAACATCGACATCGTGCACACCGTCTGCCGCCTGCTGGACGAACTGCGCCCGCGCGCCGATGGCCATAGCTACGCCACGCAGATCACCCACGTCAAAGACCGCCCCGGCCACGACCGCCGCTACGCCATCGATGCGCGCAAGATCGAGCGCGAACTGGGCTGGAAGCCGGCCGAGACCTTCGACACCGGCATCCGCAAGACCGTGCAGTGGTACCTGGACAACCCGGGCTGGGTGGCCAACGTGCAGACCGGCGCCTACCGCGACTGGGTGACCCAGCAGTACGAGGCCGCATGAACATCCTGCTACTGGGCAAAAACGGCCAGGTCGGCTGGGAGCTGCAGCGCAGCCTGGGTGTTCTGGGCCGTTTGACCGCGCTGGGCCATGCCGAGGCTGACTTCACCCAACCCCAGACCATCGCCGAGACCGTGCGCGCCCTGCGCCCCGACGTGATCGTCAACGCCGCCGCCCACACCGCCGTGGACAAGGCCGAAAGCGAGCCCGATCTGGCCCGCCTGCTCAACGCCACCACCCCCGGCGTGCTGGCCGAAGAAGCCGCGCGACTGGGCGCCTGGCTCATCCACTACAGCACCGACTACGTCTTTGACGGCAGCGGCAGCCGCCCCTGGGTGGAAACCGACGCGCCCGCGCCGCTGTCGGTGTACGGCCGCACCAAGCTGGAAGGCGAGCAACTCATCCAGCAATCGGGCGCCCGGCACCTGATTTTGCGCACCAGCTGGGTCTATGCCGCGCGCGGCGGCAACTTTGCCAAGACCATGCTGCGCTTAGGCAGCGAGCGCGAGCGCCTCACCGTCATCGACGACCAATGGGGCGCGCCCACCGGCGCCGACGTGCTGGCCGACGTGACCGCCCACGCCATCCGCCAGCTGCAGCAACGCCCGCAAGACGGCGGGCTGTACCACTGCGCAGCCGCGGGCGAGACCACCTGGCATGGATACGCAAGCTATGTGCTAGCCCTTGCTGGCCAACTGCAAGCAGCTATCAAAATAAAAGCCACCGAGGTGGCGCCCGTGCCCACCAGCGCCTTCCCCACGCCCGCCACGCGCCCGCACAACTCGCGCCTTGATACGCGCAAGCTGCAAACCACCTTCGGCCTCACGTTGCCGCACTGGCAGCAGGGCGTGGCACGCATGCTGGCTGAAATCCTCTGAAACACCACCATGACTGCACGCAAAGGCATCATCCTCGCCGGCGGCTCCGGCACCCGCCTGCACCCGGCCACACTGGCCGTCAGCAAGCAACTGCTGCCGGTGTATGACAAGCCCATGATCTACTACCCGCTCAGCACCCTGATGCTGGCGGGTATCCGCGACATCCTCATCATCAGCACCCCGCAGGACACGCCGCGCTTTGAACAATTGCTGGGCGACGGCAGCCAGTGGGGCCTGAGCCTGCAGTACGCCGTGCAGCCCAGCCCGGATGGCCTGGCGCAGGCGTTCATCATTGGCGAGGAATTTCTGGCAGGCAGCCCCAGCGCCCTGGTGCTGGGCGACAACATCTTCTACGGCCACGACTTCCATGAGCTGCTGGCCAGCGCCATGGGCCGCAGCGAGGGCGCCAGTGTGTTTGCCTACCACGTACATGATCCCGAGCGCTACGGCGTAGCCGAGTTCGATGCGCAGGGCAAGGTGCTGTCGCTGGAGGAAAAACCCCAGTCGCCCAAGAGCAACTATGCCGTCACCGGTCTGTATTTTTACGACAGCCAGGTGGTCGATCTGGCCAAGGCCCTTGCACCATCGCCGCGCGGCGAGCTGGAAATCACCGACCTCAACCGCCTGTACCTGCAACAGGGCAACCTGAGCGTCGAGATCATGGGCCGTGGTTACGCCTGGCTGGACACTGGCACGCACGACAGCCTGCTGGATGCCGGCCAGTTCATCGCCACGCTGGAGCGTCGCCAGGGCCTGAAAATCGCCTGCCCCGAAGAAATCGCGTGGCGCAGGGGCTGGATTGATGCGGCGCAACTCGAGAAACTGGCACAGCCGCTGAGCAAGAACGGCTACGGCCAATACCTGCAGCG
>NZ_JBFWLZ010000044.1:0-23817 GCF_050251835.1 Diaphorobacter sp.
GCATCCAGGCAACTGAGCACCAGCGGCGCCCGACGCGATGCCAGCAAAACCCAGGCGGGGTGCTGCTGGCGGGCGGCAATGTATTTGTGCGTGCGCTGCTGGCTGAGGGTGGGCATGGCCCGGGCAAGCCTACACGTCGATGTTGCCGGCGCGCAGCGCGTTGGTCTCGATGAAGTCGCGGCGCGGCTCGACCTCGTCGCCCATCAGCATGGTGAACACGCGGTCGGCCTCGATGGCGTCGTCGATCTGCACGCGCAGCAGGCGGCGCACTTCGGGGTCCATGGTGGTTTCCCACAGCTGCTCGGGGTTCATTTCGCCCAGGCCCTTGTAGCGCTGGCGGCTGGTGGTGCGTTCGGCCTCGCTGATCAGCCATTGCATGGCCTGGCGGAAGTCGCTCACTTTTTCTTCCTTGGCCTTGTCGCCTTCGCCGCGCATGGCCTTGGCGCCCTCGCCCATCAGGCCGCGGAAGCTCTCGGCGGCCTCGGCCAGGGCGGCGTAGTCGTCACCGGCCACAAAGTCCTGGGTGATCAGGCTGCTGCGGATGTTGCCGTGGTGGTGGCGGCTGATGCGCAAAATGGGTTTGTCGGTGCGCGGGTCGATCTCGCCCGCCACATCGGCGGGCACGCCGTTGGCATTGAGCTCGCGCAGTTTGGCCTGCAGTTGCACGGCGCTGGCCTGCGCGTCCTGCAGGGTGTCCAGGTTGAAGACCACGCCATCGGCCACGGCGCGCAGCGCCTCGGCGTCCATGAAGGCGGACAGGCGGGCGATGACCTGCTCGGCATGCTGGTGCGTGCGCGCCAGGCTGGCCAGCTCGTCGCCGGCCAGTGTGCGGGGCTGCTCGCCGCCGGTGGTGATGCTGGCGTGGTTCAGGGCCACGCGCAGCAAGAAGCTGTCCAGCGCGGGCGCATCCTTCAGGTACAGCTCTTCCTTGCCGTTCTTGACCTTGTACAGCGGCGGCTGGGCAATGTAGATGTGGCCGCGCTCCACCAGCTCGGGCATCTGGCGGTAGAAGAAGGTCAGCAGCAGCGTGCGGATGTGGGCGCCGTCCACGTCCGCGTCGGTCATGATGATGATGCGGTGGTAGCGCAGCTTGGCCACGTCGAAGTCGTCGGCGCCGCTTTTGCCCTTGCCGCTGAAGTCGTCCTCGCTGGCCTTGCCGATGCCGGTGCCCAGGGCGGTGATCAGGGTGATGATTTCCTGGCTGGACAGCAGCTTCTCGTAGCGCGCTTTTTCCACGTTCAGGATCTTGCCGCGCAGCGGCAGGATGGCCTGGAACTTGCGGTCGCGCCCCTGCTTGGCGCTGCCGCCGGCGGAGTCACCCTCGACGATGTAGATCTCGCACAGCGCAGGGTCTTTTTCCTGGCAGTCGGCCAGCTTGCCAGGCAGGCCCATGCCGTCGAGCACGCCCTTGCGGCGCGTCATCTCGCGCGCCTTGCGCGCGGCCTCGCGGGCGCGGGCGGCTTCGATGATCTTGCCGCACAGGATCTTGGCGTCCTGGGGCTTTTCTTCCAGAAAGTCGGTCAGCGTCTTGGCGACGATGTCTTCGACCGGGGCGCGCACCTCGGAGCTGACCAGCTTGTCCTTGGTCTGGCTGCTGAACTTGGGCTCGGGCACCTTGACGGAGAGCACGCAGCACAGGCCTTCGCGCATGTCGTCGCCGCTGACCTCGACCTTGGCCTTCTTGGCCAGTTCGTTTTGCTCGATGTACTTGCCGATCACGCGCGTCATCGCCGCACGCAGGCCCGTGAGGTGGGTGCCGCCGTCACGCTGCGGGATGTTGTTGGTAAAGCAGAGGACTTGCTCGTTGTAGCCGTCGTTCCACTGCATGGCGACTTCCACGCCGATCTCGGTGCCGGGAATGCCGCCGTAGCTTTCGGCCGGCCGGCTGCCGCTGGCATAGAACGTGGTGGGGTGCAGCACTTTCTTGGTGCCGTTGATGAACTCGACAAAGCCCTTGACGCCGCCCGCGCCCGAGAAGTCGTCTTCCTTGCCCGTGCGCTCGTCGATCAGCCGGATGCGCACACCGTTGTTCAAAAACGAGAGTTCGCGCAGGCGCTTGGCCAGGATCTCGTAGTGGAAGTCAAAGTTTTCTTTGAAGATGTCGGTGTCGGGCAGAAAGCGCACTTCGGTGCCGCGCTTTTCCGTGGGGCCCAGCACCTTCATGGGTGAGACCTCGAAGCCGTCCACCACTTCGATGAGGCGGTTTTGCACCACGCCCTTGGAAAACTCCAGCTGGTGTGTCTGCCCGTCGCGGCGCACCGTCAGGCGCAGCTTTTTGGACAGCGCGTTCACGCACGACACGCCCACGCCGTGCAGGCCGCCCGAGACCTTGTAGCTGTTCTGGTTGAACTTGCCGCCGGCGTGCAGCTCGGTCAGCGCGATCTCGGCGGCCGAGCGCTTGGGCTCGTGCTTGTCATCCATCTTCACGCCGGTGGGAATGCCGCGGCCGTTGTCCACCACACTGATGGAGTTGTCGGTGTGGATGGTGACGACGATGTCGTCGCAGTGACCGGCCAGGGCTTCGTCGATGGAGTTGTCCACCACCTCGAAGACCAGGTGGTGCAGGCCCGTGCCGTCACTCGTGTCGCCGATGTACATGCCCGGGCGCTTGCGCACCGCCTCCAGGCCCTCCAGGATCTGGATGGCGCCTTCGCCGTAGCCTTCGCTGCCGGCGGCCGATGCGGCGGGCTGCACGGCGGGCGCGGAGATAGGCTGGTCGGTGGGCTGCTCGGGGGCGGGCTGCGATTGCTCTGCGGTCATGAAAGGGCTGCCTTCGGTCCGGGCGCATCGGCACGGCGTGCCGATGGCTTTATGGGTTCAAAAGTGCCACCAGCCCTTATAAATCAAGCGCTGGCAGCTATAAAAACAATAGTATTTAGATGCGCATGGGCATCACGACATACTTGAAGTATTCGTTGTCGGGAATGGTCAGCAGCGCAGAGCTGTTGCCGTCGGCCAGGTCGATCTTGACCATGTCCTGGCCCATGTTGGCCAGCGCGTCGATGAGGTAGGTGACGTTGAAGCCGATCTCGATGGCGTCGCCGCCGTAGTCGATGTCCAGCTCGTCCATGGCTTCTTCCTGCTCGGCGTTGTTGCTGGCCACGCGCAGGGTGCCGGGCTCGATGTTCAGGCGCACGCCCTTGAACTTGTCGCTGGTCATGATGGCCGTGCGCTGCAGGCTGGCCAGCAGCGGCGCGCGGCCCAGGGTGACGCTGTTGTGGTGGTTGCGCGGAATGACGCGGTTGTAGTCGGGGAACTTGCCCTCCACCAGCTTGGTGACGAACTCCATGCCGCCAAAGCTGAACCTGGCCTGGTTGTTGGCAAACTGCATCTCGATGGCGCCGTCGGCATCGGACAGCAGGCGCTGCAGCTCCAGCACGGTCTTGCGCGGCAGGATCACCTCCTGCTTGGGCACTTCCACATCCAGCGTGGCGCTGGTGAACGCCAGGCGGTGGCCGTCGGTGGCCACCAGCGACAGCTGCTTGCCCTCGGCCACGAACAAAATGCCGTTGAGGTAGTAGCGGATGTCCTGCACCGCCATGGCAAAGCTCACCTGGCCCATCAGGCCCTTGAGCACCTTTTGCGGCACGCTGAAGGAGGGGCCGAAGCTGGCAGCCTCTTGCACCAGCGGAAAGTCCTCAGCCGGCAGAGTTTGCAGCGTGAAGCGGCTCTTGCCACCCTTGAGGATCAGCCTGGCCTGGCTGGACTCCAGGCTCACCGTCTGGTCGGCGGGCATGGTCTTGAGGATGTCGATGAGCTTGCGCGCGCCCACCGTGGTGGTGAAGTCGCCCGTGTCGCCGCCCAGCTCGGCCGTGGTGCGGATCTGGATCTCCAGGTCGCTGGTGGTCAGCTGCAGCGCATTGCCTGTCTTGCGGATCAGAACATTGGCCAAAATGGGCAGGGTATGCCGGCGCTCGACGATGCCGGACACGGATTGCAGAATGGCGAGTACCTTGTCTTGTGTTGCCTTCAGGACAATCATGTCGTCAACCTTTGGTGATTGTGGTGTGGGTGCGCAGACGGCGGCACGGGCAATGCCCCCTCCCGGGCCGTCCAACGCGCCATTTTGCCCGTGAACGGGCGGGCTTCAGCGCGGCGGCGGGGTTTTCGGTCCACGCGTGACTCATGAAAGCTTCACCGGGCCATCACCCCTTGAGCGTCTGCTCCAGCACATGCAGTTGCTGGTTCAGCTCGGTGTTGGTCTGGCGCTCGGCGCCGATCTTGCGCACCGCGTGCAGCACCGTGGTGTGGTCGCGCCCGCCAAACAGCTCGCCGATCTCGGGCAGGCTCTTTTGCGTCAGCTCCTTGGCCAGGTACATGGCAATCTGGCGCGGGCGGGCAATGCTGGCCGGGCGCTTCTTGCTGTACATGTCCGCGACCTTGATCTTGTAGAAGTCAGCCACGGTTTTCTGGATGTTTTCCACGCTGATCTGCCGGTTCTGGATGCTGAGCAGGTCACGCAGCGCCTCGCGCGCCAGCTGGATGGAGACTTCCTTCTGGTTGAAGCGGCTGTAGGCCAGAATTTTGCGCAGCGCGCCCTCCAGCTCGCGCACGTTGGAGCGCACGTTCTTGGCGACGAAGAAAGCCACTTCTTCGGGCATCTCCGAGCCCTCGGCGCGCGCCTTGTTGATCAGGATGGCCACGCGCATCTCCAACTCGGGCGGCTCGATCGCCACCGTCAGGCCCGAGTCGAAGCGCGACACCAGCCGCTCGTGGATGTTGGCCAGACCCTTGGGGTAGGTGTCCGACGTCATCACGATGTGGCTTTTTTTGGCCAGCAGCGCCTCGAAGGCGTTGAAGAACTCCTCTTGCGTGCGATCCTTGTTGGCGAAGAACTGCACATCGTCGATCAGCAGCAGATCGAGCGAGTGATAGCGCTCCTTGAAATCGTCAAAGGTGCGCCGCTGATAGGACTTGACCACATCCGAGACGAACTGCTCGGCGTGGATGTAGAGAACCTTGGCGTCAGGGCGGTCTTGCAGCAGCTTGTTGCCCACCGCATGCACCAGGTGGGTCTTGCCCAGACCCACGCCCCCATAGATGAAAAGCGGGTTGTACAGGTGGCCGGGCGAGCCTGCCACATGCATTGCGGCCGAGCGTGCCATGCGATTCGCCGTGCCCTCCACCAGCGTCTCGAACGTCAGGGCAGGGTTGAGCCGCGTGCGAAAAGCGCCCGCTGGCACAGCTTCGACCGCGGCGGCTGGCGAAGCGGCTTCGGCAGGCGGCTGGGCGCTTGCCGGCTGGGGACGAACGTAAGTCCTGACAACCGATTCCCTCTGAGCGAGCGCTAACTCGAGCGCGACCGGCTGGCCATAAAGAGCCTCTAGCAACGCCGAGATGCGCCCGGCATACTGGGTGCGAATCCAGTCGAGTTTGAAGCGGTTGGCCACCAACAGAGTGACCTTGGAAAAATCGGGCGCGACCTGCGCCGCCAGGGGCTTGATCCAGGTGTTGAATTGCTGCTCAGGGAGATCCTGAGCCAGTTGCTCGGCGCAGGCCCGCCATAAGCCCTGGCCGGCGTTGGCGTTGTCAGCCTCGTGGCTGAAAGAAGGGAGTCCCTCGTGCATTGCGGATGGTTCTAGTTGTGGATAGGAGGAACAGTGCGAGGCCGCGGATTCTAGCTTGTCAAGGAGTTATCCACAAACGGCCGCGGCACTCCTCGACGACATTTGCACGCCAGGGTCATTGCCAGCGCGGGCCAAGCCTGTAATAATCGCGGGCTTTCCCTGAATGCGTTCAGGGTGATCTAACCCGGGCGGCCGCTTACTTTATTGACCCAGCGCATGCAGCGCTGCGGGTGGCCGACCTGGCGGGCGCTGCCGATCGAAGCTGTGCCTGTAACTGAACCCTTCAAGGATCGAGAACATGAAACGTACTTACCAGCCCTCCAAGACCCGCCGCGCCCGCACCCACGGTTTTCTGGTGCGCATGAAGACGCGCGGCGGCCGCGCCGTGATCAAGGCCCGCCGCGCCAAGGGCCGCAAGCGCCTGGCCGTCTAAGGCCGTGCAGCTCGGCGCCCGGCCACCGAACAGGGTCTGCGCCGCCAGCGTTTGCACCGGGTAGCTGTCTGCATGCATCGGCTGAAAACCCGCTCTCAGTTCCAGGCCGCCATGGCCGGGGGCACTGTCTCCCGCACGGCACATTTCGCATTGCACCGGTTGGGCTTGCCCTCTGGTGATGCGTCCACATTGCCCCCACCGCCAGGGCCTGGCTTGCAGCCCCAGGCGGATACGCCGCTTGCCCTGTTTGCCGTGGCGCAGGGCTGCACTGATGTCTGGCTGGGCGCCATGGTGCCCAAGCGCTGGGCGCGCCGCGCCGTCACGCGCAACACCATCAAACGCCAGATCTACGCCGTGGCCAGCCGCTTCGAGCCACGGATGCCGCACGCGGCGCACGTGGTGCGGCTGCGTGCCAGCTTTGACCGCAAGCACTTCGTGAGCGCCACCTCCGAGGCTCTCAAACAGGCCGTGCGCGCCGAGCTGGAGCAGCTTTTTTCCGCTGCCGAACGACGCAGCCCCCCGGCCAGTCCTGCAGCCCGCACGCCACGAGGTGCCACGCCATGATGCGCACACTGCTCATGGGCCTGGTGCGCGGCTACCGGCTGCTGCTAAGCCCCTGGCTCGGCTCAAGCTGTCGTTTTGAGCCCACCTGCTCGGTGTACTCTCTGCAGGCGCTGGATCGGCACGGCGCCGCGGCGGGCAGCTATTTGACGGCACGACGCCTGGCGCGTTGCCATCCCTGGTGCGACGGCGGTCTCGACCCCGTGCCACAAGAGCTGCCGCGAGGCATGCGCCTTTTCTCGCGGCTGGTGCCTTCCGACGACCCTCCATCTTCCTCCTCTAAGAAGACTTCATGAACGACATCCGCCGCACCATCCTGTGGGTGATTTTTGGCTTTTCCATAGTTTTGCTATGGGACAAGTGGCAGATCCACAACGGCAAACAGGCCACCTTCTTCCCCACGCCGCCCGCACAGACGGCCAGCAGCCCCGCCGTGGCGCCTTCTGCGAGCGCGTCCAGTGTGCCGACAGCCGTCAGCACAGCGCCTGGCGTGCCGGTTGCGGGGGTTCCGGGTGTGGCACCCCAGCCGCCAACGGGCGTGCCTGCGCAGCCAGCCGCCGTTGCCCGCGAGCGCGTGACGGTAACCACCGATGTGCTGCGCCTGGTCTTCGACACCGAAGGCGGCTCTCTGGTGCGCGGCGAGCTGCTGCAATACCCCGAGATGGAGGACAAGTCCAAGCCCTTCCTGCTGTTCGACGAGAGTGTCAGCCGCGTGTATGTGGCGCAGACCGGCCTGATCGGCGGCCCCTTCCCCACACACAAGACCGCCATGCGCTTGCTGCCCGGCCCGCGTGAGCTCAAGGACGGCGAGGACAGCCTGCAGGTGCGCTTCGAGTCGCCCGACCTGGGCGGCGTGAAACTGGTCAAGACCTGGACGCTCAAGCGCGGCGCCTATGACCTGAGCGCACGCCACGAGGTGGTCAACACCGGCACGACGCCACTGTCGCCCCAGCTGTACCTGCAGCTGGTGCGCGACGGCAACAAGCCCTCGGGCGAGTCGATGTTCTATTCCACCTTCACCGGCCCGGCGGTCTATACCGACGCCAAGAAGTACCAGAAGGTGGAGTTCTCGGACATCGAAAAAGGCAAGATCGACATCGAAAAGACCTCCACCAACGGCTACGTGGCCATGGTGCAGCATTACTTTGCCAGCGCCTGGCTGCTGGCCGACGGCGCGCAGCGCGACCTGTTCATGCGCAAGGTGGACACCAACCTGTACTCGGTGGGCATGATCACGCCGCTGGGCGAGATCGCCCCCGGCCAGTCCAAGGCCGTGGACGCACAACTGTTTGCCGGCCCGCAGATCGAGACGCAGCTGGAAAAACTCGCCCCAGGCCTCGAACTCGTCAAGGACTACGGTTGGCTCACCATCCTGGCCAAGCCGCTGTACTGGCTGCTGGATCAACTGCACAAGGTGATCGCCAACTGGGGCTGGTCCATCGTGGCGCTGGTCTTTTTGCTGAAGCTTGCGTTCTACTGGCTCAACGCCAAGGCTTACGCCAGCATGGCCAAGATGAAGGCCATCAACCCGCGCATCACGGAATTGCGCGAGCGCCTGAAGGACAAGCCGCAGCAGATGCAGCAGGAGATGATGCGCATCTACCGCGAGGAAAAGGTCAACCCCATGGGCGGCTGCCTGCCCATCATGGTGCAGATCCCCGTGTTCATCGCGCTGTACTGGGTGCTGCTGTCGAGCGTGGAGATGCGCAACGCGCCCTGGATCGGCTGGATTCGCGACCTGTCCTCGCCCGACCCGTACTTCATCCTGCCGCTGCTGATGACGGCCAGCTCGCTGCTGCAGACCGCCCTCAACCCCGCGCCGCCCGACCCGATGCAGGCCAAGCTGATGTGGATCATGCCGCTGATGTTCAGCGTGATGTTCTTCTTCTTCCCGGCCGGCCTGGTGCTGTACTGGCTGACGAACAACATTTTGTCGATCGCTCAGCAGTGGATCATCAACACCCGCATGGGGGTGCCGCCGCAGTTCAATCTGCCCAAGTTCAAGTAAGGCGCCCCATCCCCGCAACGGCCACGCAAGTGGCCGTTGTGTTTTCTGCCACCACGGCCATCCCACCATGAACACTGCCCACAACGACCCGATCGCCGCCATCGCCACCGCCCCCGGGCGCGGGGCCGTGGGCATCGTGCGCATCTCGGGCCAGGGGCTGGCGCCCTTCGTGCGCAGCCTGCTGGGGCGCGATCTGCAGGCGCGCCACGCGCACTACCTGCCGTTTCCCGATGCCAGCGGGCAGGCCATCGACCAGGGCTTGGCGCTGTTCTTTCCTGCGCCGCACAGCTACACCGGCGAGGATGTGCTGGAGCTGCAAGCCCACGGCGGCCCCGTGGTGCTGCAGCTGCTGCTGGCGCGCTGCCTGGAGGCGGCGCACGGCGCGCTGCCGCGCCTGCGCCTGGCAGAGCCCGGCGAGTTCACCCGGCGCGCCTTTCTCAACGACAAGATCGACCTGGCCCAGGCCGAGGCCATTGCCGATCTGATCGACGCCTCCACCTCCGCGGCCGCACGCAGCGCCGGCCGCTCGCTGTCGGGCGCGTTCTCGCAGGAAGTGCACAGCCTGCGCGACGCGCTGGTGCACCTGCGCATGCTGGTGGAGGCCACGCTGGACTTTCCTGAGGAAGAAATCGACTTCCTGCGCAAGGCAGACGCGCGCGGACAGCTATCAAACTTGCAGCAATCGCTGACCCGCGTGATGCAGCGGGCCAGCCAGGGCGCGCTGCTGCGCGAGGGCATCAAGGTGGTGATCGCGGGCCAGCCCAACGCGGGCAAGAGCTCGCTGCTCAACGCCCTGGCGGGCGCAGAGCTGGCCATCGTCACCCCCATTGCCGGCACCACGCGCGACAAGGTGCAGCAGACCATCCAGATCGAGGGCGTGCCGCTGCATGTGATCGACACCGCCGGCCTGCGCGACAGCTGCGACGAGGTCGAGCGCATTGGCATCACCCGCGCCTGGGACGAGATCGCTGGGGCCGACGCAGTGCTGTTTCTGCACGACCTGACGCGTGCCGATGCCTTCGACTACATCGCCGCGGACGCGGACATCGCACGCACTTTGGCGCACAAGCTGCCCCAGGGCGTGCCCGTGCTCGATGTGTGGAACAAGGCTGACGCCGCCTCGCCGGCCGTTGGATCGGGCCCCTTCGCTGCCCCCGACGCGCTACGCCTGTCCGCACGCACCGGCGAAGGGCTGGACGCGCTGCGCCGCCGGCTGCTGACGCTGGCGGGCTGGCAACCCGCTGCCGAGGGGGTTTACATCGCCCGCGCCCGCCACATCGCGGCGCTGCGCGCCGTGGACGAACACCTGGTACAGGCTGCTGCGCAACTGAGCAGCGACGGCCCCGCGCTGGATCTGCTGGCTGAGGAGCTGCGCCTGGCGCAGAACGCGCTCAACACCATCACCGGCGAGTTTGGTGCAGACGACCTGCTGGGCGTGATTTTTTCAAGCTTTTGCATCGGCAAGTAACGCCTGGCCGCCGCCCATCGAAAGGGAGGTCAGGTGTAAGAAGTGGTAATGCACGCTTGTGCGCAACCCGGGCGCGGGTTACCTTGGCAGGCCATGAATGCCATTCCCAATCCTTCCGCCCAGGCCGATCTGACGGGGTTGATCCAGGCCATCACGCAGGCCACCGCCGACGACAGCATGAACAACCTGCTCACGCCGCAGCAGTGGGATCTGCTGTCTGCCTACCTGCTGCCCGTCAATTTGGCGGCCGGGCAGGTGCTGTTTGCCCAAGGCACGGTGGACCGCACCCTGTACCTGCTGGAAAGCGGCAGCATGACCGTGCACTACGAGGACGAAAAGCAGCGGCTGCGCATGGCGATGGTGGCACCGGGCTCGGTGTTGGGCGAGGGTGCGTTTTTTTCCCACCGTCCCCGCAGCGCCACGGTGCAGGCCGGTGTGCACAGCAAGCTGTGGGCGCTGCCGGCACTGCGCTTTGCCGAGCTATCCAACCGCCAGCCGACGGTGGCGCTGCAGCTGACCATGGCCGCTGGCGCGGTGCTGGCCAAGCGCCTGGGCAACCGCCGCCGGCGCGTCGCAGCAACCTGATCGCCAGTACGCCGGGCAGTGTCACCTAGGTGACTGGCGTGTGCAGTAAGCTGCGCGTCAATTTTGCACTCTTGCGTGAAAGCATCGCATGTCGTTGTTCAGCTGGTTCACTCACACATTCAAACCCCGGGCGCAGGCGCCGCGCCGGGCCCCCGGTACCCCTGCGCGCCCGCATGCAGGCAGCGCTGCGCCTGCGCCTGCGCCTGCGCCACAGGCACGCAACAGTAAGCCCCTTGCCCATCAGCCAACGACGCGCGACCAGGAGACCGAGCGCAAGAATGAGCGCATGGAGCGGCGCGAGCTGCTGTACACCGTGGTGCGCGATGCGATGGTGCGCGCCGGCGTGCTGTCGGCAGGCTACAAATTCAAGGTGCTTTCTCTGGATCAGCGGGGCGCGCAGTTTCTGGTGATGATGGATCTGGCCCCCGAATACGCCAACGACATCGCGCGCCTGGCCGAGATCGAGGCCCTGATCACCCAGGCAGCCAAGTCGCGCCACGACATACTGGTGCAGGCCGTGTACTGGCGCACCAACGACCAGATTGCAAGCGCCGCGCACGCGCGTCCCATGTCATCGGCGGCCGCGCCGCAGCACACGCAGCCACCGCGGGCGCCAGCCTCGGCGCCTACAACCGCGCCGGCACATATTGCCGCTGCACCCCGGCCCCTGGCCGCCCGCCTGGGCGATCCGGTGTCGCGCCCTGCGCCCCTGCTGCCGCCGGCTCCGGCGCCGCGCCCCACGCCACGTTTCGAGCCCATCGAGGCCGACGAGGTGGCCGCCTTCAAGGAAGCCCTGGCTGGCGCTGCAGCCCAGTCAGCGGCTGCGCCACTCGCACCCGGGGTTGCCACGCGCAGCGGCCCGCTGCTCACACGAAACCCCTTGATGCACGGCTTCGAGGATACGGTGATCCCCGGCCAGAACTCACCCGCCCCCGACCTGAGCACCACGCAGTACGGCGAACTGCGCTGACCCTGGATGGTCGGCGGCGGCCTGGCCTGGCGATCAGACCGCCGCCGTTGGACGTCAAAAATCCATCAGCGTGAACAGTTGCAGGCCGCTGGCGCGCAGGCGTGCCGAGCCACCCAGCTGGGGCAAGTCAACGATGGCGGCACCCTCCAGAACGCGGGCGCCCAGCTTTTCGAGCAGCTTCTTGCCCGCCATCATGGTGCCGCCAGTGGCTATCAGGTCGTCGATGAGCAGCACGCGGTCTCCCGGCTGGACGGCGTCGGCGTGCAGCTGTACCGTGGCGCTGCCGTATTCCAGCTCGTAGGTTTCCTCAATGGTGGTGAAGGGCAGCTTGCCCTTTTTGCGGATAGGCACGAAGCCGACATTGAGCTCATACGCCACCACGGCGCCGATGATGAAGCCGCGCGCGTCCAGCCCCGCCACCACATCGGGGCGCAGGGCGCCATCCATGTAGCGATGCACGAAGGCGTCGATCAGGACGCGAAACACCTTCGGGTTTTGCAGCAGGGGAGTGATGTCGCGAAACTGCACGCCCGGGGCCGGCCAGTCGGGCACGGTGCGGATGTGCTGACGCAGATAGTCGGTGACGCTGAGGCTGGGCATAGGCGGTGGTCTGTCGTGAGCAGCCAGTGTAATCAGCCGCGCAGCAGTTTCTCTTCGGCCAGGCTGAGCGCTGCGGGGTGGCCGCAAAGCACCAGGGTGTCGCCCTCTGCCAGCACGGCGGCATCGTCGGCGGCGCCCCGGTGGCCGCTGGCGCGGCGCACGTTGACCAGCCGCACGCCCATGGCGCGCAGGGGCTGATCAGAGGGGCTGTCGCCCACCGCGGCGGCGCCCGGGGGCAGGGTGATGGAGTACAGGCGCTGCTGGTCGCGCTCGGCCACCGTGTCGTCGTCGGCACCATGAAAGTAGCCGCGCAGCAGGCCGTAGCGCGCTTCGCGCTGGTCTTGCACCAGACGCAGCACGCGGCGCATGGGCACGCCCACCAGGGCCAGGGCATGGCCGGCCAGCATCAGCGAGCCCTCGATGGCCTCGGGCACGACCTCGGTGGCGCCGGCGGCCAGCAGCTTGTCCAGGTGCAGGTCATCCTG
This sequence comes from Diaphorobacter sp., assembly GCF_050251835.1. Lineage (NCBI taxonomy): Bacteria > Pseudomonadati > Pseudomonadota > Betaproteobacteria > Burkholderiales > Comamonadaceae > Diaphorobacter > Diaphorobacter sp. Next base: position 12,678 of record NZ_JBFWLZ010000044.1, read on the forward strand.
CGTGCGCACCACCACCGGCACATGGGGCGCCTGCGCACGCGCGTGGGCCAGCACCTTGAGAGCGGCCGGCGTGTCCAGGTAGGTGACAGCCACTGCGGCAGCCCGCACCAGGCCCGCGGCCTTGAGCGCCTGCACCCGCGTGGCGTCGCCAAACACCACCGAGTCTCCTGCGGCAGCGGCCTGGCGCACCCGGTCGGGGTCCAGGTCCAGCGCCATGTAGGGGATGCCCTCGCGCTCGAGCATGCGCGCCAGGTTCTGACCGCAACGGCCGTAGCCGCAGATCAGCACATGGCCGCTGGTGTTGATGGCTTGCCGCGCAATGCTGGTCACCTGCAGCGACTGCTGCAACCAGTCGCTGGCCACCAGCTTCATGACGATGCGGTTGCTGTACTGAATCAAGAACGGCGTGGCCAGCATGGACAGCACCATGGCCACCAGCACCGGGTTCATCAGCGCGGGCTGCAGCAGGCCGTGGGTCTGCATCAGCGCCAGCAGCACGAAGCCGAACTCGCCCGCCTGCGCCACATACAGCGCCGTGCGCAGCGACACCCCGGCCGTAGCCCCCAGGCCATGCGCCAGTGCGACGATGATGACGGTCTTGACCAACAACGGCACCGCCAGCAGCACCAGCACCAGGGCCCAGTGATCCAGCAGGATGTGCCAGTCCAGCATCATGCCCACGGTGATGAAGAACAGCCCCAGCAGCACGTCGTGGAACGGGCGGATGTCCGTGCCCACCTGGTGGCGGTATTCGGTCTCGGACACCAGCACGCCGGCAATGAAGGCGCCCAGCGCCAGACTCAGCCCGGCCAGCTCGGTCAGCCAGGCCAGCCCCAGCGTGACCAGCAGCAGGTTGAGCATGAACAGCTCGTCGCTCTTGCGCCGCGCCACCTGGGTGAGCCACCAGCGCATCACGCGCTGCCCGCCCGACAGCAGCAGGCCCACCAGCAACGCTGCCTTGAGCAGCGCCAGGCCCAGGGCGGTCAAAAGCCGGTCGGGCGACGAGCCCAGCGCGGGCACCAGCACCAGCAGGGGCACCACCGCCAGGTCCTGAAACAGCAAAATGCCCAGCACGCGCCGGCCGTGCTCGGTCTCCAGCTCGCCGCGCTCGGCCATCAGCTTGACCACAATCGCCGTGCTGCTCATGGCCAGCGTGCCGCCCAGTGCCAGCGCCGTCTGCCAGCCCATGTCCCAGACACCGCCCATCAGCCGCGCCAGCACCAGCAGCCCGACGGTGAAGGCCGCCATGCACGCCATCACCTGCAGCAGCCCCAGCCCGAACACATGGCGGCGCATGGCCCGCAGCTTGGGCAGGTTGAACTCCAGCCCGATGGTGAACATGAGAAACACCACGCCGAATTCGCCCAGATGGCGCACGGCTTCGGAGTTTTGCGTGAGCGCCAGCGCATGCGGGCCGATGAGGATGCCCGCGGCCAGGTAGCCCATCATGGGCGGCAGCCGCAGGCTGCGGCAGGCCACCACGCCCAGCACCGCGGCCAGCAGATACAGCAAAGTCAATGCAAGCGAGGACATGTTTCATCGTAGCCCAGCGGCAGCCGGGGCGGCCGATAGAATCTTGCGATGCCCCACGCTTTCGCTCCCACCTCGCCTTTCGATGCCGAGCAGGCCCTGCGCCTGGGCCGCGAGACCGTCCACATTGAGGCCGAAGCGCTGCAGCACATGGCCGCACGGCTGGGCGACAGTTTCGTGCAGGCCGTGCAGCGCATCCTGGCCACGCCGGGCCGCGTGGTCGTCATGGGCATGGGCAAGAGCGGCCATGTGGGGCGCAAGATCGCCGCCACGCTGGCCTCCACCGGCACGCCGTCTTTCTTTGTGCACCCGGCCGAGGCCAGCCACGGCGACCTGGGCATGGTGACCGGCGTCGATCTGCTGCTGGCCCTGTCCAACAGCGGCGAGAGCAGCGAAATCACCGTGCTGCTGCCCATGCTCAAGCGCCAGGGCGTGCCCCTGATTGCCATGACCGGCGGCCTGCAGTCCACGCTGGCGCGCTATGCCGATCTGGTGCTGGACTGCAGCGTGCAACGCGAAGCCTGCCCGCTGAACCTGGCGCCCACCACCAGCACCACGACGCAACTGGCCATGGGCGACGCTCTGGCCGTGGCCCTGCTGGATGCGCGGGGCTTTCGGCCCGAGGACTTTGCGCGCTCGCACCCCGGCGGCGCGCTGGGCCGCAAGCTGCTGACCCATGTGCGCGACGTGATGCGCACCGGCGACCAGGTGCCGCGCGTGCCGCCGCAGGCCGACTTCAGCACGCTGATGCGCGAGATGAGCGCCAAGGGCGTGGGCGCCGCCGCCGTGGTGGACGAAGCTGGCCGGCCCGTGGGCATCTTCACCGACGGCGACCTGCGCCGGCGCATCGAGGCCGGCGCAGACCTGCGCGGCATGCGCGCCCAGGACCTGATGCACGCCCAGCCACGCACCATCGCGGCCGATGCCCTGGCCGCCGACGCCGCCCAGGCCATGGAGCGCCATGCCATCACCAGCGTGCTGGTCACCGACGCGCAGGGCCTGCTGGTGGGCGTGGTGCATATCGGCGACCTGATGCGTGCCAAGGTGATCTGATGACGGCCCATACCGACTTGCCCCCGCTGCAGCCCGCGCAGCAGTTCGACCCCGCACTGCTGCTGCGCGCGCAGGACGTGCGCGTGGCGTTCTTCGACGTGGACGGCGTGCTGACCGACGGCGGCCTGTACTTCTCGGAGCACGGCGAAACGCTCAAGCGCTTCAACACCCTGGACGGCCACGGCATCAAACTGCTGCAGCAGGCCGGCATCACGCCCGCCGTCATCACCGGCCGCGACTCGCCCGCGCTGCGCCTGCGCCTGCAGGCCCTGGGCGTGGCGCATGCGCGCTTTGGCACCGAAGACAAACGCCCCGCGGCCGAGGCCATCCTGGCCGAGCTGGGCCTGGACTGGCAGCAGGCCGCCGCTATGGGCGACGACTGGCCCGACCTGGCCGTGATGCGGCGCGCCGCCTTGGCCTGCGCGCCCGCCCAGGGGCATATCGAAGCCCGTGCCATCGCGCACCATGTCACCGCCGCGCCCGGCGGCGCTGGTGCGGCGCGGGAGTTTTGCGACCTGCTGCTGGTGGCCAGCGGGCGCTATGCCAGCCTGCTGGCAAAGCACGCCTGATGAACCGATCCCTTCAACAGGCGTGGGAGCGCCTCACCATCTACCTGCCCGTGGTGCTCATGGGTTTGCTGGCGCTGGGCACCTGGTGGCTGGTGCGCAATGCGCCCAAGCCCCAGCAGCCGGTGCAAGAGCGCATCGTCGGCCACGAGCCCGACTACTTCATGCGCGACTTTGCCGTCAAAAGTTTTGACGCCACCGGGCGCCTGCAAAGCGAGATCAGGGGCGCGCTGGTGCAGCACTTTGCCGACACCGACACCCTGGAGATCGACCAGGCGCGCATGCGCTCGGTGAATGCGCAGGGGCGCGTCACCACTGCCACCGCCAACCGCGCGATCAGCAATGCCGACGGCACCGAAGTGCAGCTTTTTGGCAATGCCGTCGTCATCCGCGAACCCGTGGCGCGCACGCAAGGCCAGCCTCTGCCACGACTGGAGTTGCGCGGCGAGTTCCTGCATGCCTGGGTGAACGAAGAACGCGTGCGCTCCAGCCAGCCCGTCACGCTCAGGCGCGGCGCCGACACCTTCACGGCCGACCAGATGGATTACGACAACCTGGATCAGGTCATGAACCTGCGCGGTCGCGTGCGCGGCACACTGATGCCGGCGCCGGCGCGCCGCTGAAGTCGCAGGCCGTGCCGAATCACCTGCACCCACCGGATACACAGGCGCCGCTTGACCTCCCCCTTGTTTTCATCACCGGCGCATCCAGCGGCATAGGGCTGGCGCTGGCCTGGCGTTACCACCGCGCCGGCTGGCGGCTGGCACTGGTGGCGCGACGGGTTGATGAAGTCAAATCATGGGCTAGCGCACGCAAAATAAGCGCTGACAGCTATCAAATATATAGTGCAGACGTAGCCGACACCGACAGCATCATTGCCGCAGGCCAGGCCTGCATGAGCCGCCAGGGCCTGCCCGACGTGGTGATCGCCAATGCGGGCATCAGCATCGGCGTGGACACGGCCGAGCGCGCAGACCTTGACGTCATGGCGCGCATCTACGCCACCAACAACCTCGGCATGGCCGCCACCTTTCACCCCTTCATCAACGCCATGGTGCAGCGCGGCAGCGGGCGGCTGGTGGGCATGGGCAGTGTGGCGGGCATCCGCGGCTTGCCCGGGCATGGCGCCTACTGCGCCAGCAAGGCTGCGGTCATCAGCTACTGCGAGAGCCTGCGCGGCGAGCTGCGCGGCAGCGGGGTGCGGGTGGTCACGATCTGCCCGGGCTATGTGGACACGCCGCTCACACGGCAAAACCGCTACCCGATGCCTTTTTTGATGCGCCCCGAAGACTTTGCCGAGCGCGCATTCCAGGTCATCGCATCGGGGGCCAGCTACCGCGTGATCCCCTGGCAGATGGGCGTGGCGGCCGGACTGCTGCGGACGCTGCCCAATGCATGGTTTGACCGCCTGCTGCAGGGCCGCCCGCGCAAGCACCGGCAGGGGCAGGACAGCCAGTCCTGAACGGGCGGGACGGACAACAAAAAAAGGCTCCTTCCAAGAGCCTTTTTGTGGATTGGCAGGCAGAACCTGCGCGGCAACGCTGAGGGTATCAATAGCCGCCGTTGCGATCGCCGCCGTAGCCGCCACGACCACCGCCGCCACCACCACCGCCGCGCGGGCCGGAGCCATAGGGGCTGCGAAAGCCGCCTTCCCCGCGACCGCCACCTCCACCGCCCGCATTGCGGCCTCCACCGTAGCCACCGCCGCCGCCCCCGTAACCACCACCGCCGCCTCCACCGTAGCCGCCACCACCGCCGCCGCCATACCCGCCACTACGCGGGGGGCGCGACTCCATGGGACGGGCTTCGTTGACGACGACACTGCGGCCGCCCAGCGACTGTCCGTTCATGCCGTTGATGGCTTGTTGTGCTTCGGCATCACTGCCCATTTCCACGAAACCGAAGCCCTTGGAACGGCCTGTTTCGCGCTCCATCATCACCTTGGCGCTGACGACCGCGCCAAACTGGCTGAAGGCTTGTTCGAGATCGCTGTCACGCACCGAATACGGCAGGTTGCCGACATACAGTTTGCTGCCCATCAAGGGACTCCTAAAAACAAATGGATTGAGCAACGGAGTCCCGAAACCGCAGCCAGTTAATCACAAAGACGCCCTATGCGCGAAAACCGACGGATCACCGCAACATCGACAGGAAGAAAAATCCCGCCAAAACATTATGGGCCACAACGCCCATGAAAATGCAAGGGATTTCCTCTGGCCTTATGACCATTTGCGTCCAAAGAAAAAGGGCCTAGAAGGCCCTTTTTTCACTGTGCAGATCAGTAGCTGGAACGGCCACCGCCGTAGCCGCCGCCACCGCCGCCATAACCACCACCGCTGCGGCCACCACCGTAGCCGCCACCGCCGCCGCCGTAACCACCGCCGCCGCTGCGCGGGGGACGGGGCTCCATGGGACGAGCCTCGTTGACCACCAAGTCACGGCCGCCGAAGTTTTGACCGTGCACGCCCTGGATGGCGGCCTGGGCTTCAGCGTCGCTGCCCATTTCGACGAAACCAAAACCCTTGGAGCGGCCGGTGTCGCGCTCCATCATGACCTTGGCGCTTTGCACGGCGCCGAATTGGCCGAAGGTCTGCTCCAGATCTTGGTCGCGGAAGGAATAAGGCAGATTGCCCACGTAAAGTTTGTTGCCCATGATCGGACTCCTAGAAAAAACATGACATGCGATGGAGCCCGACGCAATCAACAAACCTGTGATGACTTCAAAGACGCGAAACTGACCAAACACCGCAACCCGCTTTCCTGTTCAACAAAAAAGCTCGGGCATTATCAACGATCCCTGCTGCGCGCAACCGCCTCAGGTGCGCGCCAGCAACACTTTTCAGGGTATTTGCGGAGGTATTTTTTCAGGAGCGTTCTCAGCCCCTGACGCAACGGGCGGCGGATAGAATCGCCGCCGTCCATGGGGAGTAGCCTGCCCCGCGTGCGCCCGATGCCTTGAGGCCGGGTGGGCGCGAGAGGAGGCATGCATCAACAGACTTGGGGCCCGCGGGCGCCATGGTGCATGAGGCCCGCCGCAACGGCGGGCTGGGCGAGACCATTGACTGCGCACCGATCCATCTGGCCGGAGTCGGGGTGCGGTCAATGCTGTCCGAAACCTTCCGGCCGAATTTTTTGCGATCGACCACATCATGGAAGCCTTCCTCGTCTCCACCTCCATCGTCACCCTGGCCGAAATGGGCGACAAAACCCAGCTGCTGTCGCTGGTGCTTGCAGCGCGCTTTCGCAAGCCCTGGCCCATTGTGCTGGGCATTCTGGTGGCTACGCTGGCCAACCATGCGCTGGCGGGTGCCCTGGGCACATGGGTGACCACCGTACTGGGGCCGCAGGTGCTGCGCTGGGTGCTGGGGCTGTCTTTCATCGCCATGGCGGTGTGGATGCTGATTCCCGACAAGCTGGACGACGACGGCGAGGCCACGGCGCCACGCTTTGGCGTGTTCGGCACCACGGTGGTGGCTTTCTTTCTGGCCGAGATGGGCGACAAGACGCAGGTGGCCACGGTGATGCTGGCGGCGCAGTACAGCGCCTACCTGTGGGTGGTGGCCGGCACTACGCTGGGCATGATGCTGGCCAACGCGCCGGTGGTCTGGCTGGGGGATCGCCTGGTCAAGAAGGTGCCGATCCGCGTGGTGCACCTGGTGTCGGCCCTGATTTTCCTGGTGCTGGGCCTGCTGGCGCTGTTTGCACCGCAAATGACGCCTTTGGCATAATCGCACGCTCAACGCGCCGATTTGCACCGCTTGCGGGCGCTTTACAAGTCCAGCTAAAGACGTGACCGATCGACACGCCTGCCACCCCCGGCACGCAACGCACCCGGCCTCGTTTTTAGCGAAGCCGGGTTTTTTCATGTCGTTCATCGCCACACCGCTATCCATGCATTTCGCCGAGGCCCTGCCGCTGCAGTCGGGCGCCTCGATCCGCGACTACACCCTGGCCTACGAGACCTACGGCCAGCTCAACGCCGACCGCACCAACGCCGTGCTGGTGTGCCACGCGCTCAACGCCTCGCACCACGTGGCGGGTGTGTACGAAGGCCAGCCCAAAAGCGAGGGCTGGTGGGACAACATGATCGGCCCGGGCAAGCCGGTGGATACCAATCAGTTCTTCGTCATCGGCGTCAACAACCTGGGCTCGTGCTTTGGCTCCACCGGCCCCATGCACCTGCACCCGGACACGGGCGAGGTGTATGGAGCGGACTTCCCCGTGGTGACGGTGGAAGACTGGGTCAACGCCCAGGCGCTTTTGCTGGACCGGCTGGGCATCACGCAACTGGCTGCCGTGCTGGGCGGCAGCCTGGGCGGCATGCAGGCGCTATCGTGGACGCTGCAATACCCCGATCGCGTGCGCCATGCCGTGGTGGTGGCCAGCGCGCCCAACCTGACGGCCGAGAACATTGCCTTCAATGAAGTGGCGCGCCGCGCCATCGTGACCGACCCGGACTTTCATGGCGGGCACTTCTACCGCCACGGCGTGATTCCCAAGCGCGGGCTGCGCATCGCACGCATGATCGGCCACATCACATACCTGAGCGACGACGTGATGAACGAAAAGTTCGGCCGCCAGCTCAGGGAAGGGCTGGAGCTGAAATACAGCACGCAAGACATCGAGTTCCAGATCGAGAGCTACCTGCGCTACCAGGGCGACAAGTTCAGCGAATACTTCGACGCCAACACCTACCTGCTGATCACCCGCGCGCTGGACTACTTCGACCCAGCGCGCGCGCACGGCGGCAACCTGGCCCAGGCGCTGGCCGTGGCGCGCGCCCGGTTTTTGCTGGTGAGCTTCACCACCGACTGGCGCTTTTCGCCCCAGCGCAGCCGCGAGATCGTGCACGCGCTGCTGGAAAACCGCCGCGACCTGAGTTACGCCGAGATCGACGCACCCCACGGGCATGATGCTTTTTTGCTGGATGACCCCCGCTACATGAGCGTGATGCGCTCTTACTTCGATAGCATTTTCAAGGAGCTGGCATGAGCGATCTGGCCACCTTGCAAGCCATTGCGCGCCTGGTGCCCGAGGGCGCGCGCGTGCTCGACCTGGGCTGCGGCGACGGCGCGATGCTGGACTACCTGCAGCGCAACAAGGGCTGCAGCGGCTACGGCATCGAGATCGCCGACGACAACGTGCTGGCCTGCGTGCGCCGCGGGGTCAACGTGATCCAGCTCAACCTGGACGAGGGGCTGGCCATGTTTGGCGACAACAGCTTCGACGTGGTGCTGCAGATCGACACGCTGCAACACCTGCGCAACGCCGAGGTCATGCTGCGCGAGACCGCGCGCGTGGGCCAAAGCGGCATCGTCGCCTTCCCCAACTTCGCGCACTGGCCCAACCGCCTGTCGGTGCTGCGCGGGCGCATGCCGGTCACGCGGCGGCTGCCCTACCAGTGGTATGACACGCCCAACATCCGCGTGGGCACCTACAAAGACTTTGATGTGCTGGCACGCAAGAACAACCTGCGCATCCTGGATGCCTTTGGCCTGCAGGACGGACGCGAGGTGCGCTGGCTGCCCAACGCGCGCGCGGGCACGGCGGTGTTTCGCTTCGAGCACGACTGAAGTCATGCCTGCGGCGGCGTGGGTGATTGCTACGTTATTGATAGCTGCCCACGCTTTCTGGGCAAGCTCTTGCGATCCATTCTGTTTTAAGAGTGCGGCACGGTACGTGTCACCGCGTAAGGGATATCGTTATTGAATGTAACGGCACGCCTGCCTTAGTCTTCCAGACAGACCGGGAGCCACCCGGCTTCGCTTTTTCTGGAGACATGCATGACCCCCATTTCGATTGCCAACGCCCACGGCGTTGCCCGCAAGGTCACGCTGGCCGCACTGGGCCTGGTGGCACTGGTGCTGGTGGGCGTGGGCCTGGCCCTGGCCGTTGTGACCGAACGCAGCACGCGCGCGCAGCTGGTGCACAGCATTGGCAACACAACCCTGGCCGTGGCCCAGTCGCTGGACGCGGCCGACAACACCAACCGCGAGCTGGCTCAGGCCACTATGCGGGGTTTTCGGCGCTACTTTGAACCCACCATGCAGCTCAATGAAGACACGGGCGAGCTGCGCAGCTTCGGCGGTCTGGTCAACGAGGACTACAGCGGGGTGGACAAGTTTGCGCAAGAAACGGGCGGCGTGGCCACCGTGTTCGCGCGCAAGGGCGATGACTTCGTGCGCATCACCACCTCGGTCAAGGACGCGCAGGGCCGCCGCCAGCAAGGCAGCTTGCTGGACCGCGCCGACCCCGCCTATGCCGACGTTGCCCGCGGCCAGCCCCACACGGGCATCACCGTGGTGGATGGCAAGCCCTACATGGGGCATTACCTGCCGGTCAAGGACAACGCCGGCAAGGTAGTGGCGCTGCTGTTCATCGGCAATGACATCAGCATCTTCCAGTCCATGCTGCAAAAGCAGGTGGAGCAGACGCGCTTTTTCGAGCATGGCGGCGTGTACGTGATCAACCCGGGCGCCGGGCTGGAGCAGGCGCGCTTTGTGTTCCACCCCACGGCGCAGGGCAAGGCGGTGCTGGAGTCCTTCCCGCAGTCGCGCGCGTTCTTCGAGGCACTGGCTGGCGCGCCGGACGGCTTTGTGCGCAATGCCCAGCCGGTGTACTTTGCCGACGCGCAAGACCCCTGGGCGCTGCTGCGCAAGACCCAGGGCGGCTGGTGGGTGGTGGCCGAAGTGCCCGACCTTGAGGCCATGGCGGGCCAGCGCCACATCACCTGGGCCGTCTGGGGCCTGATGGCCCTGGCACTGGCCCTGCTGGGCGCGGGCCTGTTCGTGATGCTGCGCCGCGGCGTGAGCCAGCCGCTGACGGGGCTGACCCAGGCCATCACGCTGGTGGCCCAGGGCGACCTGACGCGCAGCTTCGAGACCACGCGGCGCGACGAGATCGGCGCGCTGGTGCAAGAGGTAGAGGGCATGCGCCGCCGTTACGTGCAGATGCTGCAGCAGGTGCGCACCGCCGTGGAAAGCATCGACACCGCCAGCGCCGAGATCGCCAGCGGCAACCAGGACTTGTCGGCCCGCACCGAGGCCACCGCCAGCAGCCTGGCGCAGACGGCGCAAAGCATGGAGCACCTCACCGCGACGGTGCAGCAGTCGGCCGATGCCGCGCGCCAGGCCAACCAGCTGGCCGCCTCTGCCGCCCAGGTGGCCGCCCGCGGCGGGCAGGTGGTGGGCGAGGTGGTGGGCACCATGGGCGAGATCAACCAAAGCTCGCGCAAGATCGCCGACATCATCGGCGTGATCGACGGCATTGCCTTTCAGACCAACATATTGGCGCTGAACGCCGCCGTCGAGGCCGCCCGTGCCGGCGAGCAGGGCCGCGGCTTTGCCGTGGTGGCGGGCGAGGTGCGCAGCCTCGCGCAGCGCAGCGCGGGAGCCGCCAGGGAGATCAAGCAGCTGATCCACGAATCGGTGGAAAAGGTGGAGGCGGGCGCGCGCCTGGTGCAGGACGCGGGCAGCACCATGAGCGACATCGTGGGCAGCGTGCGGCGCGTGGGCGACATCATCAGCGACATCACGGCCGCAGCGTCGGAGCAGGCCGACGGCATCAGCCAGGTCAACCAGGCCGTGGGCCAGCTCGACCAGATGACGCAGCAAAACGCCGCGCTGGTCGAGGAGTCGGCCGCCGCAGCCCACAGCCTGCGCGAGCAGGCCGCCCGTCTGGCCGGGGCTGTGCAGGTGTTCAAACTGGGGCCGGCCATGAACGACGCACCTGCGCTGGTGGCCAGCCCCCGCGCCCCGGCGCTGGCGCGGGCCTGAGCGCCTGGGGCGCCAGGGCGCGTCGCCGCAGGGGGCGGCTGCGGCACGGCGGCGCCAGCGCCCCGCGGGTTGCCTGGTCTGCCCGCGCCTTGGCGTATCCTGCGATTTTTGCGCCTAATGCGCTTCGCCAGAGGTTCTGCCATGAACGACCGCCTGCCCGCCACTGCCCTGGACGCTGCCCTTGCCCTCGAACGCGTGGGGCGCATGTGGGACGAC
>NZ_JBFWLZ010000045.1:0-21837 GCF_050251835.1 Diaphorobacter sp.
ATGGTGTCGCGGTCGTATTCCTTGGCCTTCTTGACCAGTTTCTCGGTCATAGCCTGAATCTGCTGCATGAAGGCTTCGCGGCTCAGCTGGCCCTTTTCCATTTGCGCCAGCTTGTATTCCCACTCGCCCGTCAGGTCGGCGCGGCACAGCTCCTGCACGTCCAGGCCGCGCAGCAGCGTCATCAGCTGGAAGGCCTTGGCCGTGGGAATCAGCTCGCGGCCTTCGCGCAGCATGTATTTTTCGGTCAGCAGGCCTTCGATGATGGCCGCGCGCGTGGCGGGCGTGCCCAGGCCTTTTTCCTGCATGGCGCTGCGCAGTTCTTCGTCGTCGATCTGCTTGCCGGCGCTTTCCATGGCGCCCAGCAGCGTGGCTTCGGAGTAGCGCGCGGGCGGCTTGGTTTTAAGGCCCTTGGCCTCGGCAAACTCGGTGTGCGTCATCTCGCCGGGCTTGACGGGCACCAGCGGCTGGCCTTTGTCGCCCGCCTTGCCGTCTTCGACTTCGTTGGCGGCCTCTTTGCCATAAATGGCCAGCCAGCCGGGCTTGACCAGCACCTTGCCCTCGGTCTTGAACGAGTGGCCGACGACCTGAGAAATGCGCGTGGTGACCTGGTACTCGGCGCTGGGGAAAAACACCGCCATGAAGCGCCGCACCACCAGGTCATACAGTTTTTGCTCGGCCTCGGACAGACCCGCGGGCGCCTGCGTGGTGGGGATGATGGCAAAGTGGTCGCTCACCTTGCTGTTGTCAAAGATGCGCTTGCTGGGGCGCACATAGTTGTCTTGCAGCGCCTGGCGCGCAAACGGGGCCAGGTGGCCCATGGGCGAGCCGGCCAGCATCTCGAAGGTCTGGCGTGCCACGGGCAGGTAGTCCTCGGGCAGCGCGCGCGAGTCGGTTCGCGGATAGGTCAGCGCCTTGTGGCGCTCGTACAGGGCCTGCGCCAGCGCCAGCGTGGTCTTGGCGGAAAAGCCAAATTTGCCGTTGGCCTCGCGCTGCAGGCTGGTCAGGTCAAACAGCAGCGGGCTGGCCTGCGTGGTGGGCTTGCTTTCCTCGGTGACGGTGGCGGCCTTGCCGCGCACGGCGTCTGCAATATCCCGGGCCTGCTGGTGCGACCAGACGCGGTCGGCGCGGGCCTCGGGGTCGGCGCTCTTCTTCCACTGCGGGTCGAACCACTTGCCCAGGTATTCGCCCGCCTCGGCATGGAAGCCCGCGTGGATTTCCCAGTAGTCGCGGCTGACGAACTTGCGGATTTTTTCCTCGCGCTCCACCACCAGCGACAGCGTGGGCGTTTGCACGCGGCCCACGGTGGTCAGGAAGAACCCGCCGTCGCGCGAGTTGAAGGCCGTCATGGCGCGCGTGCCGTTGATGCCCACCAGCCAGTCGGCCTCGGAGCGGCTGCGCGCCGCGCTGGCCAGGCCCTGCATCTGCGCGTCGCTGCGCAGGTTCTCAAAGCCGTCGCGGATGGCCTGCGGCGTCATGCTCTGCAGCCACAGGCGCCGGACAGGCTTGCCCAAGGCACCCTTGGCTCCGCCGGCGTACTGCTCGATCAGGCGGAAGATCAGCTCTCCCTCGCGGCCCGCGTCACAGGCGTTGACCAGCTCTGTCACGTCCTTGCGCTTGGCCTGCTTGACCACCGCGCTCAGGCGGCTCTTGGTCTTGTCCACGGGTTTCAGGTCGAAATACGGCGGGATGACAGGCAGGTGCGCAAAGCTCCACTTGCCGCGCTTGACGTCGAATTCCTCGGGCGCCTGGATCTCCACCAGGTGGCCCACGGCGCTGGTGACCACGTAGCGATCGTTCTCGAAATGGTCCTCGTGCTTCTCGAACTTGCCGGCGACCGGCGTGAGGGCGCGCACGATGTCCTGCGCCACCGAGGGTTTTTCTGCAATTACCAGTGTCTTGGTCATTTTGTGGGTCTCTTACGCCATACCGCGCCACTGTGGCGCTCCTACAATCCGCTGCTTGCGCGCGCACACGCGCACAGGTACACATCCAAGTTAACAGAGTTTCGCCATGCCCCGCACTGCTTCCACCGACGCTGCCGCGCCCAACGCCGGGCGTCGCATCCAGACCCGGCGCTCGGGCGTGCATGGCAAGGGCGTGTTTGCGCTGCAGGACATCGCCGAGGGCGAGGTCATCATCGAATACACGGGCGAGGTGATCAGCTGGCAAGAGGCACAGGATCGCCACCCGCACGACCCGGCGCAGCCCAACCACACCTTCTACTTTCACGTGGATGAAGACCGCGTGATCGACGCCAAGTTTGGCGGCAATTCTGCGCGCTGGATCAACCACAGCTGCGACCCCAACTGTTTTGCCGACGAGCAGGGTGGCCGCATTTTCATCACCGCGCTGCGCAACATCAAGGCCGGCGAAGAGCTGAACTACGACTACGGCCTGATCATCGAAGAGCGCTACACCAGGAAACTCAAGGCCGAATACCCCTGCTGGTGCGGCGCGCGCAACTGCCGCGGCACGCTGCTGGCGCCCAAACGCGGCTGGGCACCGCCGGGCCTGGCGCCCAAGGCCGCGGCCGCAGAGACCAAGAAGGCCAAGAAGACCGACAAGCCCAATCAAGCCAAAAGCCCAAAAAACAGCAAGAACGCCAAAGGCAGCGCCAAGCCCACCCCAACCCGCCGGAGCGCCCCCCTTTGAGCACCGCCACCCCCGCGCACTGGCCCGCCGAGGACATCTGGCAAGCGATCGCGCCGTTGCTGCCCGGCTTCACCGTGGAGGTGCTGCCGCACATCGACTCCACCAACACCGAGCTGATGCGCCGCGCGCGGGGCGGCCTGCTGGAGCCCACACTGCTGGTGACCGAAGAGCAGACCGCCGGGCGCGGGCGCCTGGGGCGCGACTGGCACAGCGCCGCCTACCAAGGCACCGGCGCGGTGCCTGCGCTCACCTTCTCGCTGGGCCTGCCACTGGCGCCGCACGACTGGTCGGGCCTATCGCTGGCCGTGGGCGTGAGCGTGGCCGAGAGCCTGCAGCCCGTCCTGCCCCCGGCGGGCAGCGGCCAGCCGCGCATCCTGCTCAAATGGCCCAATGATTTGTGGACGGACGATGGCCGCAAGCTGGGCGGCATTCTGGTCGAAACCGCCAGCCTGGCTGGGGCGTCTGGCACGGCTGGCGAGCCGCGTTACGTCGTCGTCGGCATCGGCCTGAACGTGCTGCCCGTGCTGACGCAAGGGCTGCGCACCCCGCCCGCCTGCCTGCGCGAGGTGGACGCCACGCTCACCGCCGCCCGTGCGCTGCAACGCATTGCCGCGCCGCTGGTGCAGGCACTGCTGGGTTTTGCCGAGCACGGCTTTGCCCCTTTCCAGGCGCGCTTTGCGCGGCGCGACCTGCTGGCCGGGCGCGCCGTCACGCTGAGCGACAGCACGCAGGGCACGGCCCACGGCGTGACCGACGACGGCACGCTGCTCGTGCACACCGCGCGCGGCATGCAGCCCGTCACCAGCGCCGAGATCAGCGTGCGCCCGCAATGACCGCCTGCGCACTTCCCCCCAGCCTGCCCGTGTTCTGAAGGACTGAACCATGCTGCGCCTTGCCGTCGTGCTTTTGCTGCTGGCCAATGCCGGTTACTACGCCTGGACCCAGGGGCTGCTGCGTGAATGGGGCCTGGCCCCGGTGGACGAGTCCGAGCCCCAGCGCCTGCAGCAGCAAATCGCCCCGAACAACCTGCGCCTGCTGCCGCCGCAGCGCGCGCCGGGCGACGTGGGCACACAGGCGGCGCTGGCTGCCGCACCCGCTTCCACACCGGCAGCTGCGGCGACGGCGGCAGCGCCAGAGTCTGCCGCCAGCGCGTCCGCCACTTCACCTGACTCTGCACCTGACTCTGCACCTGACTCTGCAGCTGCTTCTGCACCTGCTTCTGCGCCTGCGGCCCCCGCCCCCACCAACGCTGCCAGCGTGGCCAACACCAGCCGCCCCGCAGACCAGGGCGAGCCCCGGGTGTGCCTGCAGGCCGGCGTGTTTGACGCCGACCAGGCCCAATCGCTGCGCCAGGCCGCAGCCAGCCTGCCCGGCGGCAGCTGGGCGCTGGAGCCCACCACCATACCGGGGCGCTGGATGGTCTATATGGGCCGTTTTGCCGACGATGACGCCCTGGCCAGGAAACGCGCCGAGCTGCGCGCGCTCAAGATTGCATACGACCGGCCCGCCGCCGCGCTGGAGCCGGGGCTGTCGCTGGGCCGCTTTTCCACCGAAGAGGCCGCCCAGCGCGGTCTGGCCCTTCTGGTGGGCCAGGGCGTGCGCACCGCGCGCGTGGTGCAAGAGCGCGCCGATGCGCCCGGCTTCACCCTGCGGCTGCCCGCGGTGGCGCAGTCGCAGCGCGCGCGTGTGCAGGCCACGCTGGCGCCGGCGCTTGCGGGCAAAACGCTGCGGCCCTGCAGCAGCTGATGAGACTTGCAGCGGGGATCGTCAGCGCGGGTCGTGCGCGAGCAACTGCCCGACCAGCGCGTGCAGGTCGGCACACAGACGCTCGAACCCCTGGGGCACGATGTCCAGCGTCTGCTCGTCCATGTAGAGCTTGCGGTTGATCTCCACCTGGATGCTGTGGCGCTGCTGCGCCGGGTTGCCGTAGCGGCGCACCAGCTCCACGCCCTTGTAGGGGTGGTTGTAGTCCACGCTGTAGCCGCGAGCGCGCAGAAAGTCGCAGATCAGCGCCGACAGGGCCGGGCTGGCGGTACTGCCGTCGCGGTCGCCCACCACAAAGTCGGCATGGTGCAGGCCGGGGTGCAGCGTGGCGTGGCTGGCGGCCACTGCGGGCATGGAGTGGCAGTTGACGTGGATGCTGTAGCCGTGGCGCGCGTGGGCGGCGTCGATCTCGGCCGCCACGGCCGCGTGGTAAGGGCGCCAGCATTTGTCAATGCGCGCGCGCACCTCCTGCACGGTAAGCGGACGGTCGTAAATGGGCTGGCCGTCGTCGGTGAACTTCCAGATCAGCCCCTTGCCCAGGCGCACCTTTTGCAGCACCACGGGGTCGGTGGTGATGGGGTGCGGCCAGGGGGAGTCCAGCAGCGTGGCGTCCAGCTCCGTGGTGTCGCGGTTGGCGTCCAGGTAGATGCGCGGGAAATGCGCCTCCACCCAACCCACGCCCAGCGCGGGCGCGAAGGCATAGAGCTTTTCGACATGGGTGTCTTCGGCGCGGCGCAACACGGGCAGGGGCAGCGCCGCGCCAAAATCTGCCGGGTACACGGTGCCGCTGTGCGGCGAGTCCAGCACCAGCGGCGTGCGCCCGGCAATGCGCGAGACCAGGGGCGTCGCTACTGCGGGTGGCGCGCTGGCCGGGGTGGGTGCGGTTTGTTTTTCTGTCATGGCACGCTCTCGGGATGTCTGCAGCGCTTGATCTTGGCACAGGCCCGCGCCAGCGCTGGGCAGCAGGGCTTTCAGGCCCGGGGCGTCTTCTATCGGTCAAATTGGCTTCCAGCCCTTGTTAATCAGGCGCTAGTAGCTCTCTTATCCATAGCAGCTGATGATTCTGCAGGCGCCGATGTGCGGGCGCTGAAGCGCACACTGAAGCGCGCGCCTGGCATGGGGGCGCCGGGGCGCACGTCCTCCAGCTGCACCTCGGCGCCGTGCTGGCGCGCGATCTCGCGCACGATGGGCAGGCCCAGACCGGAGCCGTCGGCGTCGGTGCCCAACGCGCGGTAAAAGGGCTGGAACACCAGCTCGCGCTCCGCCACCGGCACGCCGGGGCCCGAGTCCTCCACCTGCAGCAGCACCACCTGCCCGAAGCGGTCGGGCAGCACCCGCGCGGTGACCATGCCCGGCTGGCGGGCGCTGGAGGGCGTGTAGTTGATGGCGTTGTCCACCAGGTTGCGCACCAGCTCCTTGAGCAGCGTGGGGTTGCCGTCCAGCCACACGCCGGCGTCGCCGGGGCTGGCACCGTCGTAGCCCAGGTCGATGTGCTTGTCCATGGCGCGCGGCACGCTGCCCTCCACCACCTCGATCACCACGCGCGCCAAATCCACCGGCTGGCGCTGCACCACGGCGCTGCCGGCCTCGGCGCGCGCCAGCGATAGCAGCTGGTTGACGGTGTGAGTGGCGCGGATGGACGAGCGCCCGATCTGCTTGAGCGACTGCTTGAGTTCCTCGGTGCTGGTGCCTTCGCGCTGCGCCAGGTCGGCCTGCATGCGCAGGCCCGCCAGCGGGGTCTTGAGCTGGTGCGCCGCGTCGGCCAGAAAGCGCTTTTGCGTGGCAATCGAGTCTTGCAGGCGGCGCAGCAGGTCGTTGACCGAGTCCACCAGCGGCGCCACCTCCATCGGCACGGCCTTGTGATCGAGCGGCGACAGGTCGTCGGGCTTGCGCGCGCGGATGCGCTCTTCGAGCTGGTGCAGCGGCTTGATGCCGCGCGCCAGCGCCAGCCACACCAGCAGCACCGCCAGCGGCAAGATCACGAACTGCGGCAGCATCACGCCCTTGATGATCTCGGTGGCCAGCACGCTGCGCTTGGCGCGGGTCTCGGCCACCTGCACCAGCGCGGCCGGGGCGTCCGGCAGCGGCACGCGCACCCAGATGTAGGCCACGCGGATGTCGATGCCGCGCAGCTCGGCGTC
This sequence comes from Diaphorobacter sp., assembly GCF_050251835.1. NCBI lineage: Bacteria > Pseudomonadati > Pseudomonadota > Betaproteobacteria > Burkholderiales > Comamonadaceae > Diaphorobacter > Diaphorobacter sp. The sequence goes on from NZ_JBFWLZ010000045.1 coordinate 6,558, forward strand.
GCGCAGGCGCACCTCGCCGGAGAACACCCTTTCCTCGGGCGGCGGCAGCGGCAAGTCCCGCTCGCCCGACAGGTATTCGCCCGTGGGCGAGATCAGCTGGTAATAGACGATGTCGGACTCGTCGGCGCGCAATATCTCGCTGGCCGGCTGTGGCAGGTTGAACTGCACCTTGCCGTCCTGCACCGTCACCAGTTGCGCCAGCGCGTGGGCGTTGTATTCCAGCGCGCGATCAAAAGGCTTGTTGGCCAGGCCCTGCGCCACCAGCCAGGTCAGCGCCAGGCTCACCGGCCACAGCAGCAGCAGCGGCGTGAGCATCCAGTCCAGGATTTCGCCGAAGAGGGAGCGCTGCTCGCGCTGGAACAGCTTCACAGCTTTGCCCTGCCCGCGCTCTCAGCCAAGCTCAGCGCACCTCGCGCTCCAGCCAGAAAACATCTTCGCCCGCGTAGCGTTGCGCCGTGGCAGACGGACTCCTCCTGGCGGCGACCGTGTCTTCGCGGCACAGCAGCGTGTGGTTGATGGCCGCCAGCATGATGAGAAACTTCTTGCATTTGGTGCGACCGTCCTGGTAGCGCAGATAGACACGCGCGAACACCTGGGCACGCAGGCGGCTCGGCTCCTCGTAGGCATAGGCGATGAAGTTCCTGACCGCGCGCATCCGTACGTCCTCATGCCGCTCGCCGCCCTCTTGCCAATAAACGGCCTCGTCTTCATCGGCAATGAAGGAATTGACCCAGTAGGCATAGTCGCGGTCGAACATGATGCTGCTCGCCAGACGCAGCAGCTCTTTGGTCTGCGCCTCGTCCAGACTGTCGGACGGGTGGCGCGCACAGAAGGCCAGAGCCCGCTCCAACTCACGGGCCAGAGGCAATGCCGTCATGTTGATTTCGTTGTACAGACTGATGAGTTCACTGAGCTGGGTCTTGAACTCTGCAATCTCGTTCTGACCGTTGCCGAGCGTGTCCAGCAGGGGATACAGCTGGTACTTGTAGGCATGAACCTCGTCAACAAACGCAGCCAGCGCATCATTGGCTTCGCTGAACTGATCCAGCAGCTTGCTCGAGAGGCCCTCTTGATGCGCAAACCTGCGCTCGATGCGCTCCATGTCGCCGCCCAGGGTAATGCTGGGCATGTTGAGCGCGTTCACCACCTCCTTGATGAAGCGGCGCGACAAGGTATGCAGGGCGCCTTGCAATTGCTCGGTCACCACCGTGCGTACCGAGGTGTCGAGCTGCTGCACCTTGGCCTGATCGTTTTTGCGTTTTTGATTGACCAGAAAAGTGACGGCAGACGCCACGATCGCCATGCTTGTCGCGATATCCAGACCGATTTGCACCGAATTGAATTCCATAAACAGGTTGCATCAAGTAGCACGGCACATGCCGCGGGCACCTTGTATCAGAAGACCTGCATCACCCAGGTATTTTTTCCAGGCAGTAACCCAGGCCGCGCACCGTGGCAATGCGGATCGGGCCGCGCTCGATCTTCTTGCGCAGGCGGTGGATGTACACCTCGATGGCGTTGTTGCTCACCTCTTCGCCCCACTCGCACAGGTGCTCGACCAGCTGCTCCTTGCTGACCAGCCTGCCGGCGCGCTGCAACAGCACCTCCAGCAGGCCCAGCTCGCGTGCCGACAGCTCGACCATCTTGCCGTCGATGGTGGCCACGCGCCCGGCCTGGTCATAGACCAGCGGGCCGTGCTTGATGATGCTGCTGGTAGCGCCCATGCCGCGGCGCGTGAGTGCGCGCACGCGCGCTTCCAGCTCAGACAGCGCAAAGGGCTTGGCCATGTAGTCGTCGGCCCCCAGGTCCAGGCCCTTGACGCGTTCTTCAACCCCGTCGGCCGCGGTCAGAATCAGCACCGGCATGACCGCGCCGCGCCCGCGCAGGCGCTTGAGCACCTCCAGCCCGTGCAGCTTGGGCAGGCCCAGATCAAGGATCAGCAGATCGAACTCGTTGTTGGTCATCAGGGCCGCATCGGCCTCGGTGCCGCTGGCCACATGGTCCACCGCTGCCCCCGAGCCGCGCAGCGTGCGCAGCAAACCATCGGCCAGTACCTGGTCGTCTTCGGCAATCAGAATGCGCATGGGCTTGTCTCTCCTGGTAATGGCGGCGCGCCGCAGCATTTGGCACGCGCAAATTCTAGGGCGCGCCACCCTCGCCGCCGGCATAAGCCTCCAGGCCCAAAGCGACCACGGTGGCCACATCGGCGCCTACTTCAGCGCGGAACTCGCTTTCCGCCTGCGCCACCGCAGCGCGAAACGCCGCCAGCCACGCCAGCCCCGTGGGCGTGAAGCACACGCGGCGCGCGCGCGCGTCCAGCGGGTCGGCCTCACGCGTGACCAGGCCCCAGGCCTCGCATTGATCGACCAGGTTGGCCATGGATTGCTTGGTCATGCCCGCGCGCGCGGCCAGGTCGGTCAGGCGGTCGCCCGACAGCGACAGGTGGCGCGTGATGTGGATGTGCGCCGCACTCACCTGATCGCGCGCGGCAAGGTGCGACAGCGCCAGGGGCACCTGCACATCGCGCGCCATCAATTGCAGCACGCGCGCATCAAATCGCCGCATGGCGTGGCCCAGCAGGCGGCCCAGGTGAGTCTGGCGCCAACGGTCGTCGGGGGGTGAGGCACTCATGCGCCCATTGTCAGCCGAATCCGTCAGGCAAACTGATCAAAATTGGAATGGAAAAGACACAAATCACCCCTAGACTACTGTTCAAGCATCCAGCCTGTCGTTGAAAACAGTCCACGGCAGGCGACCAATATCAACCCACCCGACCCGAAGGAGCATTCCATGGACGCCATCGTCAAAGGCACCCCAGCAGCAGCCACCAGCGAAAAAGCCAAGGCCCTGCAGGCCGCGCTCGCCCAGATCGAAAAACAGTTTGGCAAGGGCACCATCATGCGCCTGGGCGAGGGCGAGAAGATCGAGGACATCCAGGTGGTCTCCACCGGTTCGCTGGGGCTGGACATCGCCCTGGGCGTGGGCGGCCTGCCGCGCGGGCGCGTGATCGAGATCTACGGCCCGGAAAGCTCGGGCAAGACCACGCTGACGCTGCAGGTGATCGCCGAGATGCAAAAGCTGGGCGGCACCTGCGCCTTCATCGACGCCGAGCATGCGCTGGATACCGGCTACGCGCAAAAACTGGGTGTGAACCTCAACGACATCCTCATCAGCCAGCCCGACACCGGTGAGCAGGCGCTGGAAATCGTCGATAGCCTGGTGCGCTCGGGCGCGGTGGATCTGATCGTCGTGGACTCGGTGGCCGCACTGGTGCCCAAGGCCGAAATCGAAGGCGAAATGGGCGACGCCCTGCCTGGCCTGCAAGCCCGCCTGATGAGCCAGGCGCTGCGCAAGCTCACCGCCACCATCAAGAAGACCAACTGCACGGTCATCTTCATCAACCAGATCCGCATGAAGATCGGCGTGATGTTCGGCAGCCCCGAGACCACCACCGGCGGCAATGCGCTGAAGTTCTATGCCAGCGTGCGCCTGGACATCCGCCGCACCGGCACCATCAAGAAGGGCGACGAGGCCATCGGCAACGAGACCAAGGTCAAGGTGGTGAAGAACAAGGTGTCGCCCCCGTTCAAGACGGCCGAGTTCGACATCCTGTTCGGCGAGGGCATCTCGCGCGAGGGCGAGATCATCGACATGGGCGTGAACGCACGCATCATCGAGAAAAGCGGCGCCTGGTACGCCTACAACGGTGAAAAAATCGGCCAGGGCCGCGACAACGCGCGTGAGTTCCTGCGCGAGAACCACGACCTGGCCGTGGAGATCGAAAACAAGGTACGCGAAAGCCTGGGCATTGCGCTGCTGCCCGGGGGCAAGCCGGCCGCTGCCGCCGATGCGCCCGAGGACAAACCCGCACGCGGCAGGAAGGCCGACAAGGCGGACAAGGCCGACGGCACGGGTGAGATCGAGGTCTGAACCGCGGCAGCGGCTTGCGTGGGTTTGTAGTCAAAACGGCTTACAGCCCATGCTAATAAAGCGCTAACAGCTCTTATTTTCATAGCGCTTATGGCATTTGGAAGCCTCTCCCTGAAAGCCCGCGCGCTGCACCTGCTGGCCCGGCGCGAGCATTCGCGCAGCGAGCTGCAGACCAAGCTGGCGCGCCATGTGCAAGAAGGCGACAACCTGGCCGCACTGCTCGACGAGCTGCAGGCGCGCGACTTCATCAACCCACAGCGGGTGGCTGAATCGGTGGTGCACCAGCGCGCCGCGCGCTTTGGCACCCAGCGCGTGCTGCAAGAGCTGCGCCGCAAGGGCCTGGATGACGACCTGGTGCGCGCCACCGCTGCCCAGCTAGCCGACACCGAACTGCAACGCGCCCGCGCCGTGTGGCGCCAGCGCTTTGGCAGCGCACCGCCCCCCGCCACCCCACAAGAGCGCGCCCGCCAGATGCGCTTTCTGGCTGCACGCGGCTTTGCCGCCGACGTGGTGCGCCGCGTGGTGCCTGGCCGGGGGTATGACGGCGACGAGCTGGAGTGAGGCTGGATCAAAAAACCCGTCATCCCCGCGCATGCGGGGATGCAGGTCAACACCCAGCCGCCGTGTGTAGCGATAAAGGCGGGGAATCCATCAGGTGATGGGTCAAAAACCACTTCAGCGCCCGTCCAGCAAGCGCTACCAGCTACATTTTCAGTAGCAAATGCGCCCAATCAACCCAGCAGCCGCTCAGGATTGGCGTCGAGTTTGGTCAGCGCATCGCGGGTGGCGCGCAAGGTCAGGCTTTCTTCCTCTTGCGCCGTCAGCAGCCCTGCCTGCAGGTAAGCCGCAAGGCGTTTGAGCTGCACCAGGTAGCTGCTGCCGTCGGTGGCGGCGAACAGGTGCAACTGCTTGCGCTGACTGTGCCAGACGTACTGCACCGGCATGGAGGCGCCGTTGTGGTCCAGCGTGAACCAGGTGCCCAGCAACAGCTGCTGCGCCCAGGCCACCATGTCGTCCTGCACGGGGGCGCCGTTATCGGCAATGACGTGGATGGCCGAGGCGTCGATGCCCAGCAGCATCTCGATGTTGTCCGCGCTCAGCAGCAAGTCGCCCTGCGCCTCGTCACCGATGTAGTCCTCCAGATTGGCCAGGCGCCGGGCCATGGCGTCGATGTGCGCCTTGGGGATCTCGGCCGTCTTGGACAGGAAGGCGTCGGCCAGCGTGCTGGTCAGCACCTTGATCTGCGCGTCCTGCTGCGCGCCGGTCACGCCGATCAGCACCAGCCCCTGGCGCAGGCTTTGCAGCAGCGCGGGCAGCTGCTGTATGACCTGTGCGCGGTCGGCGCGGTTGGGCTTGGCGCTGGCGGCCCACACCAGGTCAGCCGCGGCGCGCTTGTAGGCCACGGTGTCGGCATGCTGGGGCCCGCCGCGCACGGCCGACATGGCCAGCACCTCGGCCCAGGTCTTGAACAGGAACTCACGGATCTCGTCGCGCACCGGCATGTCCTTGAGCATGGAGCGCAGCTCAATGGTGTACTGGATGGCCAGCGTCTCGCGCTGCTCCACCTGCTGGGCCACGCTGACGATGCGTGCCGTGCCCTGCTTCTCGGTGAGGTACTTGGCCAGGAATTTCTCGAACTCGTCGTGCACCAGCTGGAACACACGCTGCCCGGTCTCGGGGTATTGCTCGATCACCTGCACGATGCGGCGGATCTCGGCCTCCAGCGCGCTGCCGCTGATGGCGCTGGCGTCAAAGCCCAGCACGCAGGCGCCCATGCGGTCGATCAGCTGGCGTGCGGGGTGGCTCAGGTTGTTGAAGAACTCGGGCTCGGCCAGCGCCACGCGCAGCACGGGCACCTGCAGCCGCGCAAACCACACCCGCACCGATGGCGGGATGCGCTCTTCGCTCAGGATGCTCTGGAACATCAGCGCCACCACCTCGATGATGGCCTTCTCGCTGGCGGTGCCGGCCTTTTTCTTGAACTCGGCCGAGCGCTCGCGCACCTCGCTGGCCACCTGCATCACCAATTGCGGGCTGTAGTCCTGCACCAGGGTGGCCATGCCGCTGTAGTAGCTGTCGGCCTGCACGCGCTGGGCCGACAACGCATGCGCCAGCGCCGCAGTGGCGGGCGGCGCCTGCACCATGTCGTAGCCGGTGCTGGGCTGCGTCAGCAGGCGCCGCAGCTGCACCATCATGCCCTGGGCGCGCTGGCGCGCGCGCACCAGCGGGCTGGCCATGCCTCCAGGCCCTGACATGAAGGCCGTGGGCGCCTGCCGCGTGTGCATGAACTGCGTTTGCTGCTGCGCCCATTGCGCGCGTGACTGCTGCAGGGCCTGCGATGCCAGTCCTGCCTGGCCGGTAGCCGGCGCCGCAGGGCTGCCCGTGGCGGGCGCAGACGCGGCGCGGCGCACGCGCGCGCGCAGATCCTCCTGCACCACGACACCCTGGTCGTCATAGAACTTCACCAGCGCCTGGTACTGCGACAGCATCAGTGCCGCCAGCCCGCGCTGCAGCGGATCCAGCACCAGTTGCAGGTGTTCGCGCTCCAGGCCGGCTTCCAGCCATTGCTCGACCAGGTGCAGGCACAGCGTCTCGGGACGCAGGATGTCGCTGCCGATCAGCTCGCGCGCCTCCAGGTGCTGGGTGCGCTGGCGGGCGGCATCGAAGGGCGCAGCCACGTGTTCGGTGACGGTCAGTGCGATGCGCGAAGCGATGATCTTGTTTTCCAGCACATCATCGCCCACCAGTTCCAATGCCCCGATGCCCTCTGATGACCGCAGGCTTGCCGGCGTTGAGACGGGACGCTGCACCAGGCTTTCGCGCCAGGCGCGCCCGAGCCGCTCCACCCAGGTCTTGTGGTGCGCCTGGTGGCCGAGCCAGGCATCGCGGCGCTGCTGCATTTCGCGCTGCGTGCCGGTGTGGCCCATCAGGTCGGTGAGAAAGTCATGGATCTGCTTGTCCAGTGCCGGCAGACTGGCGCACATTCCGTCCACGAAGCGCTGGCGGGCCAGCGTGGCCAGCCGGCGGTGGGCAGGAGTGGTGGGCGCAATGTCCATAACGCTGTGATGTTAGCTGCTGCCGCCCGCCCGGCGCAGCGCCTGGGAAGGCGCGCAGACAGCGCAGGCGCAGCCAGCCATGTTCAGACCACCGCGCCAGAGTTGGGGTCTGCCGGGTCGCCGTCCTTGCGCGGGGGCGCCTTGACCAGGTCTTCGCGCTTGACCCCCAGCCACATGGCAATGGCCGCGGCCACAAACACCGACGAGTAAATGCCAAACAAGATGCCGATGGTCAGCGCCAGCGCAAAGTAGTGCAGGCTGGGGCCGCCAAAGAAGAACATGGCCAGCACCATGGCCTCGGTAGAGGCGTGGGTGATGATGGTTCGGCTCATGGTGCTGGTGATGGCATGGTCGATCACCTCGCGCGTGTCCATCTTGCGAAAGCGGCGGAAGGCCTCGCGGATACGGTCAAAAATCACCACCGACTCGTTCACCGAGTAGCCCAGCACCGCCAGCACGCCGGCCAGCACCGACAGCGAAAACTCCCACTGGAAGAACGCAAAAAAGCCCAGGATGATGACCACGTCGTGCAGGTTGGCGATCACCGCCGCCACGCCGAACTTCCACTCGAAGCGGAAGGCCAGGTAGATCACGATGCCCAGCACCACCATGCCCAGCGCCATCAGACCGCCGTGGACAAGCTCTTCGCCCACCTGCGGGCCGACGAACTCGGTGCGCCGCAGGGTGACCTCGGGGTCTTGCGCCTTCAGGGCGGTGAGCACCTGCTCGCTTTGCTGCGCCGACGTGACGCCCTTTTGCACCGGCAGGCGGATCATCACGTCGCGCGAGGTGCCGAAGTTCTGCACCACCACGTCGGCGTAGCCCAGGCTGGCCACCGTTTCGCGCACCTTGGCCGTGTCGGCCGTCTGCGTGTAGGCCACCTCCATGACGGTGCCACCGGTGAACTCCACCGACAGGTGCAGCCCGCGCGTGACCAGAAAGAACACAGCCAGCGCAAAAGTGATGAAGGAGATCGCGTTGAGCACCAACGCGTACTTCATGAACGGGATGTCTTTTTTGATGCGGAAAAATTCCATGATTTTTCCCTTTCTTAGTTGCCGTTACCACGGGCTGCCACCGAGCGGTGCCCATCGCCTTCGGGCTTCCACACCTGGCCGATCGACACGCTCTTGAGCTTTTTCTTGCGCCCGTACCACAGGTTGACCAGCCCACGCGAGAAGAACACCGCCGAGAACATGCTGGTCAGGATGCCGATGCAGTGCACCACGGCAAAACCGCGCACCGGCCCCGTGCCGAAGGCCAGCAGCGCCACGCCGGCAATCAGCGTGGTGACGTTGGAGTCCAGGATGGTGGCCCAGGCGCGCTCGTAGCCGGTGGCAATCGCCGCCTGCGGCGCCACGCCCGCGCGCAGCTCTTCGCGGATGCGCTCGTTGATCAGCACGTTGGAGTCGATGGCCACGCCCAGCGCCAGCGCCATGGCGGCGATGCCGGGCAGGGTCAGCGTGGCCTGCAACATGGACAGGATGGCAATCAGCAGCAGCACGTTCACGCCCAGAGCGATGGTGGAGAACACGCCGAACAGCATGTAGTACACGCACATGAAGGCGGCGATGGCCAACATGCCCCAAACCACCGACTGGATGCCGCGGTCGATGTTGTCGGCGCCCAGGCTGGGGCCGATGGTGTATTCCTCGATGATCTCCATGGGTGCGGCCAGGGAGCCGGCACGCAGCAGCAGCGCGGTGTCGTTGGCCTCGGCCGTGGTCATGCGGCCGGAAATCTGCACGCGGCCGCCGCCGATCTCGGAGCGGATCACCGGGGCCGTCACCACCTCGCCCTTGCCCTTTTCGAACAGCACGATGGCCATGCGCTTGCCGATGTTTTCGCGCGTGATGTCCTTGAAGATGCGCGCACCCTTGGCGTCCAGCGTCAGGTTGACGGTGGGCTCCTGGGTCTGGCCGTCAAAGCCGGGCTGCGCGTCGGTGAGGTTTTCGCCGGTCAGCACGACCTGCTTCTTGACGATCACGGCCTGGCCGTTGCGGTCCAGGTAGCGCTCGGCGCCAAAGGGCACGGGGCCGGTGCCCATCTCTGCCGCGCGGGCCTCGGTGCCCTCGTCCACCATGCGCACTTCCAGCGTGGCGGTGCGCCCCAGGATGTCCTTGGCCTTGGCGGTGTCCTGCACGCCGGGCAGCTGCACGACGATGCGGTCCAGCCCCTGCTGCTGGATCACCGGCTCGGCCACGCCCAGCTCGTTGATGCGGTTGTGCAGCGTGACCATGTTCTGCTTGAGCGCCTGCTCCTGCACGCGGCGCAGCGCCTCGGGCTTGATGGTGGCGCGCAGCGTGAAGCCGCTGCCGTCGGGCCCGCTGGCGGTGGCCAGGTCCGGGAACTGGTCGGCGATCAGGTTGCGCGCGGCCGTCAGCGTGGCTTCGTCCTGCACGCGGATGTCCACGGCCTGGCCGTCGCGGCTGATGCCGCCGTGGCGAATGCTCTTTTCGCGCAGCGCGGTGCGCAGATCGCCGGCATACGACTCGGCCTTCTTGGTCAGCGCCGCCTGCATGTCCACCTGCAGCATGAAGTGCACGCCGCCGCGCAAGTCCAGGCCCAGGTACATGGGGCGGGCGTTGATCGCGGTGAGCCAGGCGGGCGAGCGCGACACCAGGTTGAGCGCGACGATGTAGGCGGGGTCGGACGCATCGGTGATCAGCGTCTTTTCGATCGCATCCTTGGCCTTGAGCTGGTCGTCGGGCGTGGCAAAGCGCGCCCGCACCGAGTTGCCATCGAACACGATGGAGTCCGAGACCAGGTCGGCTGCCTTGAGCGCCTCTTCGACGCGCTGCTGCACGGCCGCATCCACCTTGACGGTGGCCTTGGCCGATGACACCTGTACAGCAGGCGCCTCGCCATAGAAATTGGGCAGGGTGTACAAGGCCCCCACGAGCAACACGATCACCAGGATCGCGTACTTCCAGACCGGATAACGGTTCATGATCGCGCTTCTTCAATCCATGAGAGGCAGCGGGCTGCGGAATGCGGCACCGCACTGCCCCAGTAAACCGGGCGCCAGGCCCGGCGTGGCGGGCTGTGACTTATTTGACGGTGCCCTTGGGCAGCACCTGCGCCACGGCGCTGCGCTGCACTTGCACTTGCACGCCGTTGGCGATCTCCAGTTGCAGATAGCCTTCGGACAGGCTGGTGACCTTGCCCAGCAGGCCGCCCACGGTGGCCACTTCGTCGCCCTTGGCCAGGGCGTCGATCATGGCGCGATGCTCTTTCTGGCGCTTCATCTGGGGGCGAATCATGATGAAGTACAGCACCACGAACATCAGCACCAGCGGCAGCATGCTGGTCAGCGAGCCCATCAGGCCGGTATCGGCAGCGGCGGCAGGTGCGGTCTGGGCAAAAGCGGAAGAGATAAACACGGGCAGGAGCTCCACTCAAACAGGTAAATAGGTAAGGGGGACAGGCAGGGCACAGGCGTTCGGGCCGCGCCACGCGATCACGCGCGCCGGCCAGCCGGCCAAGGTAGCGGGGCATTGTATGCGGCGCTGTAATCCACCTGAGAGGCCGGGCTTGACACGCTCCTGGCAAGCGCCTGGCAGGCGCAAGGGTCGAACACGGGCGGACGCAAGCTGCCGGGCACTTGCAGCGAAAGTTTGGTTAAAAATGCCTTCAGCCCTTTATATTCAATCGCCAGCAGCTATTATTATCGTAGCAAAATTCGCTCTCGCCACCCGCGGCACTCTCATGCCGACCGACGCTGGCTGCCCGCCGGGTCGCGCCAGCGATCCATCAGCGCGTACCACTTCTTGCGGGCCACCTGCAGGTGACGCAGCTTCACATGGCCGTAACCACGGATGTCCTCGGGGATGCGGGCAATCTCCACGGCCAGCGGCAGGCGCTCGGGGGTGAGGCCCGCCAGCAGCTCGTCGATGCACGCGCGGTATTCGCGGACCAGTGCCCGCTCGGTCTGGCGCTCTGCGGTGCGGCCGAAGATGTCCAGCGCCGTGCCGCGCAGGCCCTTCATGCGCGCCAGCACAGCCAGGGCCTTGCGCATCCACGGGCCGTAGCTTTGCTTGAGCGCCTCGCCCCGGTCGTTGTGCCGGGCCAGCAGGGGCGGCGCCATGTGGTGCACGATGCGCCAGTCGCCCTCGAACATGCCCTCCAGCCGGGCGGTGAAGACCGGGTCGGTGTGCAGGCGCGCCACCTCGTACTCGTCCTTGTAGGCCATCAGCTTGAACAGGTAGCGCGCCACCGCCTCGGTCAGGCGCGTGCCCTGGCCCAGCGGCTCCTCGGCCGCGCGCACCTTGTCCACAAAGGCGCGGTATTCGGCGGCGTAGGCCGCGTGCTGGTAGCCGACCAGAAAATCTTCGCGCCGGGCGATGGTCTCGGCCAGAGCGGGTTTTTTGACAAACTGGATCACCTGCGCGGTCTGCCGGGTGGCCGCATACAGCGCCTGCACGCCCGCCAGGTCGTGCGCGCAGCGGCGGCCCCATTCAAAGGCCGCCTGATTGTTGGCCACCTGCACACCGTTCAGCTCCATGGCCCGCATCAGCGCAGCATGCGACAGCGGCACACGGCCCTTTTGCCAGACATAGCCCAGCATCAGCGGGTTGGTGTAGATGCTGTCGCCCAGCAACTGCACGGCGGCCTGTTCGGCGTCGAACACCCCCAGGAAATCGGCGCCCACGGCGGTGGCAATCGCCGCCTCGCAGCTCTCGGCCGGAAATTGCCAGTTGGGGTTGTGCACGAAGGCGGCAGTCGGCGTGCCGTGGCTGTTGAGCGCGACAAAGGTGCGCCCCGGCCGCATGACGGCCAGCGTGGCTGCGTTGGCGGTCACGATGGGGTCGCAGCCGATGACCAGGTCGGCCTTGGCCGTGTCCACCTTGGTGGTGTGGATGGCGCCCTGCCGGTTGGCGATCTGCACATGGCTCCAGGTGGCGCCGCCTTTTTGCGCCAGCCCTGCCGCATCTTGCGTGATGACGCCCTTGCCCTCCAGGTGCGCGGCCATGCCCAGCAGCGACCCGATGGTGATCACCCCCGTGCCGCCCACGCCGGCCACGACGATGCCCCACGCGGCTTCGGCCACCGGCAGCACCGGCTCGGGGATGGGCGCCATCGCGGTCAGATCGCCCTTCTTGTCGGTCTTGTCCTGCCTGGGCTTTCTGAGCTGGCCGCCCTCGATGGTGACGAAGCTCGGGCAAAAGCCCTTCAGGCACGAGTAGTCCTTGTTGCAGGTGTTCTGGTTGATGCGGCGCTTGCGGCCAAACTCCGTCTCCACCGGCTCCACCGACAGGCAGTTGGACTGGACGGAGCAGTCGCCGCAGCCCTCGCACACCAGTTCGTTGATCACCACGCGCCGGGCCGGGTCGGCCATGCTGCCGCGCTTGCGGCGGCGGCGCTTTTCGGTGGCACAGGTCTGGTCGTAGATGAGGGCGGTGCAGCCTGGCACCTCGCGCAGCTCGCGCTGGATGCGGTCGAGCTCGTCGCGGTGAAAGACCTCCACACCCGGCGGCAGGTCGTTGAGCAGCTCGTGGTGCCTGGCGCGGGCGGGGTTGACGTCCAGGCTGTGCGTGCGGCCGTGGTACTTGGCGGGCTCGTCGGTCACCACCACCAGCCGGGCCACGCCCTCGGCGCGCAGGCTGTGGGCGATCTGCGCCACCGAATGCCCCTCGGGGCGCTCGCCCACCTGCTGGCCGCCGGTCATGGCCACCGCGTCGTTGTACAGAATTTTGTAGGTGATGTTGGCGCCCGAGGCAATGCTCTGGCGAATGGCCAGCAGCCCGCTGTGAAAGTAGGTGCCGTCGCCCAGATTGGCGAACACATGCCGGTCTTTGCTGAACGGCGCCTGCCCCACCCAGGTCACGCCTTCGCCGCCCATCTGGGTGAAGGTGCTGGTGTTGCGGTCGGGCATCCAGGTGGTCATGTAGTGGCAGCCAATGCCGGCCACGGCGCGCGAGCCATCGGGCACGCGGGTGCTGGTGTTGTGCGGGCAGCCACTGCAAAACCACGGCATGCGCTCGCCCGTATCCCGCTTTTCTTCGGCCAGCCCGCGTTCGCGCGCATCCAGGATGGCGATGTGCGCATCCATGCGCGCCGCCACGTCGCCCGGCACGCCCAGCTTGCGCAGGCGCCTGGCGATGGCGCGCGCGATGATGGCGGGCGTCAGGTCGGCCTTGGGGCGCAGCAGCCAGTTCTGGCTGGGGTTGGGCATGCTCCACTCGCCGCCGGTGTTGTCGCCCTCTTGCTCGTCAAACTTGCCCAGCACGTTGGGGCGCACGTCCGGGCGCCAGTTGTACAGCTCTTCTTTCAGCTGGTATTCGATGACCTGGCGTTTTTCTTCCACTACCAGAATTTCTTGCAGCCCCTGGGCAAAGTCGCGCGTGATGGTGGCCTCCAGCGGCCAGACCACATTGACCTTGTGCACCCGTATGCCAACGCTGCGGCAGGTGTCGTCGTCCAGGCCCAGATCAATGAGCGCCTGGCGCATGTCGTTGTAGGCCTTGCCGCTGGCGATGATGCCGAAGCGGTCATTCGGCGTGGCCACCACGTTGTGGTTGAGCCGGTTGGCACGCACATAGGCCAGCGCGGCGTACCACTTGTAGTCCATCAGGCGCGCCTCTTGCTCCAGGGGCGCGTCGGGCCAGCGGATGTGCAGGCCGCCGGGCGGCATGGTGAAGTCCTCGGGCAGCACGATCTTCACGCGGTCCGGCTCCACCGACACGCTGCTGGACGACTCCACCACCTCCTGAATGGTCTTGAGCCCCGACCACAGGCCCGAAAAGCGGCTCATGGCAAACGCATGCAGTCCCATGTCCAGAATGTCCTGCACGCTGCTGGGAAAGAACACCGGCGTGCCGCAGGCCTTGAAGATGTGGTCGCTCTGGTGCGCTGCGGTGCTGCTTTTGCTGATGTGGTCATCCCCCGCCACGGCGATCACGCCGCCATGCCGGGCCGTGCCGGCCATGTTGGCGTGCTTGAACACATCGGCGCAGCGGTCCACCCCCGGCCCCTTGCCATACCAGATACCGAACACGCCGTCGTACTTTTTGCTTTGCGGGTACAGGTCCAGCTGCTGCGTGCCCCACACCGCCGTGGCGGCCAGTTCCTCGTTCACGCCGGGCTGAAAGACGATGTGGTTGTCCGCCAGGTATTTCTTGGCCGCCCACAGCGACTGGTCGTAAGTGCCCAGCGGGCTGCCGCGATAGCCGCTGATGAAGCCCGCGGTGTTCAGCCCCGCGGCCACGTCGCGCTGGCGCTGCAGCATGGGCAGGCGCACCAGGGCCTGCACGCCGCTCATGAAGGCACGGCCATGGGCCAGGGTGTATTTGTCGTCGAGCGTGACGGTTTCGAGCGCGCGGCGGACCGACTCAGGTAGCGGGGCGTTCATCGTGCACCTCCTTCGCAAGCGCGCTCGTCGCCAAATCCACTGCGCCCGGCTGCGCCGTTCGCTGCGTAGTTGTGGCGCAACCCGCTGTGCGGGTTGTCGTCGAGCGTGACGGTTTCGAGCGCGCGGCGGACCGACTCAGGTAGCGGGGCGTTCATCGTGCACCTCCTTCGCAAGCGCGCTCGTCGCCAAATCCACTGCGCCCGGCTGCGCCGTTCGCTGCGTAGTTGTGGCGCAACCCGCTGTGCGGGTTGTCGTCGAGCGTGACGGTTTCGAGCGCGCGGCGGATCGACTCGGGCAGTGGGGCGTTCATGGCTTGTCTCCGTGGTGGCCTGCGGCGCCTCGTAAGCGCCGCATTTTTTGCGCAGTGTAGGCCCGACAAACCGGCAGGTGTGTTCTTTGTTGCCCGCATTTGCACCAATGCGCGCACGCTGCGGCAGGACGCACGCGCGCCCAGGCCGCAAGGCCCCGCCCGCCACGCGCGGTGGATGCCGGCCTGCACGGGCGCATGACGGTGGTCAAAAGCGTGCGATTGCTACGTTATCAATAGCTGCTAGCGCTTGTCCTATAAGCGCTGGAGGCACTTTTGCCCCACAGTCCTCAGACCCATGCCGCCAAGCTCAGGCGCGCACGTCCAGCAGGGCGCCCGCCATGTCGTCGGCGCGGCGCAGCACCAGCGCGTTGGCCTTGAAGGCGTAGGTGGCGCTGATCTGCTGCACCGCCTCTTGCTCCAGGGCCACGCCGGGCGTGGCGGCAGGGGTGGCGACACGCGCCTGCACGCCGCCCGGCTGCTGCGCAGCCTGCAGATCCACCACCTGACTGCGAAAGCCCGGGGTGTTCATGTTGGCCACGTTGTGGGCGCTGCTGTCCATGCGCAGCTGCGCGGCCTGCAGGCCGGATCGGGCGATGGAAAAAAGGGCGGTCATGGTGGTTTCATTATCGGCCG
>NZ_JBFWLZ010000045.1:21937-23258 GCF_050251835.1 Diaphorobacter sp.
CAGGGCGCCTACTACACCGACGGCGACGGCCGCAAGATTTTTGACGGCCTGTCGGGCCTGTGGTGCGCGGGCCTGGGCCACGGCCGCAAGGACATTGCCGACGCGATTGGCCGCGCCGCCGCCCGGCTGGACTACGCGCCGGCCTTCCAGTTCGGCCACCCGGCGTCGTTTGCGCTGGCCAACCAGATCAAGGCGCTGACGCCCGCGGGACTGGACTATGTGTTCTTCACCGGCTCGGGCTCGGAGGCGGCCGACACGTCCCTGAAGATGGCGCGGGCCTACTGGCGCGCCAGGGGCCAGGCGGGCAAGACGCGCCTGATCGGCCGCGAGAAGGGCTACCACGGCGTCAACTTTGGCGGCATTTCGGTGGGCGGCATGGTGGGCAACCGCAAGACCTTCGGCCAGGGCGTGGAGGCCGACCACCTTCCCCACACCCAGCCGCCCGCGGGCTCGTTTTACCGGGGCATGCCCGGCACCGACGGCCGCGCGCTGGCCGACCGGCTGCTGGACGTGATCGCGCTGCACGACGCGAGCAACATCGCCGCCGTGATCATCGAGCCGTTCTCGGGCTCGGCGGGGGTGGTGATTCCGCCTGCGGGCTACCTGCAGCGCATCCGCGAGATTTGCACGCAAAACGACATCCTGCTGATTTTTGACGAGGTGATCACCGGCTTTGGCCGCTGCGGCGGCTGGACGGGCGCCGAGGTGTTTGGCGTGACGCCCGACATCCTCAACTTTGCCAAGCAGGTGACCAACGGCGCGCAGCCGCTGGGCGGCGTGGTGGCCAGCAAGGAGATTTACGACACCTTCATGGCCGCGGGCGGGCCCGGGTACATGCTGGAGTTTGCGCACGGCTACACCTATTCGGCCCACCCCGTGGCCTGCGCGGCGGGCATGGCGGTGCTGGACATCCTGCAAAAAGAGGACATGCCCGGCCGCGTGAAGGCCCTGGCGCCGCATTTCGAGCGCGCCGTGCACGGCCTGAAGGGCGCGCGGCATGTGCTGGACATCCGCAACTTCGGCCTGGCAGCAGGCTTCACCATTGCCGCGCTGCCGGGCGAGCCCGCGCGCCGCCCCTACGAGGTGGCCATGAAGTGCTGGGACAAGGGCTTTTATGTGCGTTATGGCGGCGACACCATTCAACTGGCGCCGCCCTTCATCAGTACCGAAGCCGAGATCGACCGCCTGGTCAGCGCGCTGGGCGACGCGCTGGCGGAGACGGACTGACTATTGATTTGATAGCTGGTGGCGCTTGTTGATAAAGGGCTGGAGGCTTTTTTGGCTCGCCCCTCACCCCCGCCCTCTCCCGCCCGCGGGAGAG
>NZ_JBFWLZ010000046.1:0-22459 GCF_050251835.1 Diaphorobacter sp.
AGGGAGAAATACCGGCGCAACCGATCGCCCTCGCCCCTTTGGGGAGAGGGAGGGGTGAGGGGCCTGTACGGCATGTGCATAGTCAGGTGTTTTTGGCCGCTGGCGCCCGTCCTGCAAGCGCCAGCAGCTATCGAAAAAGGAGTTCAGACCAGCTTTTTGAGCAGCTCGGTCTTCTTGGCGTCAAATTCTTCCTGGGTCAGGATGCCCTTGGACCTGAGCTCGCCCAGCTTTTCCAGCGTGGCCATCACGTCTTCGGGTTTGACGCCCACGGGCGCGGCCTGCGACGCTGTTGGCGCCGTGCCGCCCTGCAGCCCCTGCGCCAGGTTTTGCGCCAGCACCTGGCCCAGCGCCACGCCCGCGCCCAGGCCCATGGCGTCGCCCGCAATGCCGCTGCCACCGCCGCTGGCTTGGGCAAATTGAGGGATGGCCTGCGCCGTCTGGTATTGCATGAAGCGGCCCATGTCGCCCCCGACCATGCCCATGCCGATCTTCTGGTCCAGCACCTTTTGCAGCTCTTCGGGCAGCGAGACGTTTTGCACCGTCATGCTTTCAAGCTTCAGGCCGATCTTGGCGAACGCGGGCTGCAGCTCGTGCGCCAGCGCGTCGGCAAACATCACCTGATTGGCCGCCAGGTCCAGAAACGGCAGGCCGCTGCCGGCAATGGCGTTGCTGATGTTCTGCAGCACCAGACCGCGCAGCTGGCCGTCCAGGTCGGTTGCCGGGTAGGACTCGCGCGTGCCCGAGATTTCGGTATGGAACAGCTTGGGGTCCGCGATGCGGTACGCATAGTTGCCGAAGGCGCGCAGGCGCACGGCGCCAAAGTCCTTGTCACGGATGGTGATGGGCTGGGGCGTGCCCCATTTCTGATCCACCTGCTGGCGCGTGCTGAAGAAGTAAACGTCACTCTTGAAGGGCGACTCGAAGAGCTTGTCCCAGTTCTTCAGGTAGGTCAGCACCGGCAGGGTCTGCGTGGTCAGCTTGTAGGTGCCGGGGCCGAACACGTCGGCCACCTGGCCCTCGTTGACGAAGACGGCCATCTGCGACTCGCGCACCACCAGCGTGGCGCCGGTCTGGATTTCCATGCCCGCCATCGGGAAGCGCCAGGCCAGGGTGCCGTCGCCGTCCTCGGTCCACTGAAGGATGTCGATGAACTGCTTCTTGATGAAGTCCATGAGGGCCATGCGCGTGCTCCGGGTGGGGGTGGGGGGTGAAAAAAGCGAGTGGTCATCATAGCGACGACCCGTGATGGGGCGGTGCGGCCTGCCGGGTGGAAGATTGGCTGTCGATAGTGCCTATCTACCAGTTAGATGGAAGCAATTGGATTTTGTTAATGCGAACCACTACCATCCATGACACCCAAGGAGAAAGCCATGTCCCGCATCCGCGCCGCAGCCCGCCACAACATGCCCACGCTGGCCAAGACCGCCAGCTACTACCTGATCCACATCTGCGTGGCCGCCCTGGTGGCCTACGCGGTCACCGGCAACCTGATTGCATCGCTCACCCTCAGCCTGCTGGAGCCCACGGTGCAGGCCGTGGCTTTCTTCTTCCACGAGAAAGCCTGGGATCGCGCGCGGCAACGCCGCCAGACCGCCGCCGCGCACAGTGCAGCGCAACCCCACCCCTTGCAGGCCGCCCATGCGTAGGGACGCCCGCGCGGCAGCCTTTGCCGACTGGCTGCTGGAGCGCCTGGCCGGCCTGGCCTGCGCCGGCTGATGCGCCAGCGCACCTGCCGGCGCCGCAGGGGTAAAAAATCCGACCGCGGCTGCAGGATGCGCTGGCGGCGCGGCACACTTGGCGCATCGCCGCCACAATGGCACGCACATGCCGCCACTACCACCACTGGACAGCGGGCCCGCCCGCACCCCATCGCCTGAAACCGCCGACGCGCCTGGCGTAACGCCCGCTGCCGCCGCGGCTGTGGCCGACGCCACCGAGGCCGCTGCCGCTGCCGAGGCCGCCGCCGCCGCTGACTTGCGGCGCACCGCTGCCGAGCGCGCGCAGCAGTCCACCCTGGCGCCGCTATCCGTGCCGGTGTTTCGCATGCTGTGGCTGACCTGGCTGGTCGCCAACACCTGCATGTGGATGAACGACGTGGCCACCGCCTGGCTCATGACCACGCTGACCACCTCGCCCGTGCTGGTGGCGCTGGTGCAGACGGCATCCACCCTGCCGGTGTTTTTGCTGGGCCTGCCCAGCGGCGCGCTGGCCGACATCCTGGACCGGCGCCGCTACTTCATGGTCACGCAGTTCTGGGTGGCGGCCGTGGCCGTGGTGCTGTGCGTGGCGGTGCTGGCCGGCGGGCTCAACGCCTGGCTGCTGCTGGCGCTCACGTTTGCCAACGGCATCGGCATGGCCATGCGCTGGCCGGTGTTCTCGGCCATCGTGCCGGAGCTGGTGGATCGCCATCAGCTGCCCGCGGCGCTGGCGCTCAATGGCGTGGCCATGAACGCCTCGCGCATCATCGGGCCGCTGCTGGCCGGTGCCATCATTGCCAGCGCGGGCAGCGCCTGGGTGTTCGTGCTCAACGCCGCGCTGTCGCTGGCGGCGGGCTTCACCATCATGCGCTGGCGGCGCCAGCCCACGCCCAACCCGCTGGGGCGCGAGCGCCTGACCAGCGCCATGCGCGTGGGCCTGCAGTTTGTGCGCGAGTCACCCCGCATGCGCGCCGTGATGTGGCGCATCTCGGTGTTCTTTTTGCACGCCACGGCGCTGCTGGCGCTGCTGCCGCT
The DNA here is from genome assembly GCF_050251835.1 of Diaphorobacter sp. Taxonomy (NCBI): domain Bacteria; kingdom Pseudomonadati; phylum Pseudomonadota; class Betaproteobacteria; order Burkholderiales; family Comamonadaceae; genus Diaphorobacter; species Diaphorobacter sp. Next base: position 2,733 of record NZ_JBFWLZ010000046.1, read on the forward strand.
GGTGGCGCGCGATCTGCACGGCGGCGGCGCGGGCACCTTCACGCTGCTGCTGGCCAGCATGGGCGCGGGCGCCATTGGCTCGGCCATGTTTTTGCCGCGCCTGCGCCGCATGATGGCCGCCGACCAGCTGGTGGCGCGCGGCATGCTGCTGCAGGCCCTGGCCACCGCCACCGTGGCCGTTGCGCCCAATGCCTACATCGCCCTGCCGGCCATGGTGGCCGCGGGCGCGTCCTGGATCATCACCGCCAATGTGCTGCTGGTGGCGGCGCAGTTTGCCCTGCCCAACTGGGTGCGCGCGCGCGGCATGTCCATCCTGCAGATGGCCATGATGGGCGCCACCGCCGCGGGCGCCGCGCTGTGGGGCCAGGTGGCGGCGCTGACCACGGTGCACGTCAGCCTGGCGCTGGCCGCCGCCGTCGGCGTAGGCGTCATGACCCTGGTGCAGCGGCTGGTGAGCGACCGCCACGGCGAGGAAGACCTGAGCCCCTCGCGCGCCTTCAAGATGCCCCAGGCCGACACACCCCCCGCCGCGGGGCTGCGCCTGGTCACCAGCACCGAATACTTCATCCACCCCGCGCGGGCGGCCGAGTTTCGCGCCGTGATGCAGGAAAGCCGCCGCGCGCGCATCCGCCAGGGCGCCCTGAGCTGGGAGCTGCAGCACGACATTGCCGACCCGCGCCGCTACGTGGAGCGCGTGGTGGACGAGTCCTGGACCGAGTACCTGCGCCGCTTTGACCGCGTCACCGCATCCGACGTGACGCTGCGCGACCGCAAGTACGCCTTCCATGTGGGCGACGCGCCGCCCGTGGTGTCGCGCTACGTGGTGGAGGGTGATTGAGTTTTTCAATCAAATCAGCCTCTGGCGCTTATCCGATAAGCGCTAGAAGCTATCAATCTAATAGCATCACCTCGGCCATAGTGCCCACAGGCGCAGGTTCTGCTTCAGGCGCCCCGCCACGTCGCCCGCCTCGGGGCCCCAGCCGGTGAAAAAGTCGGCGCGCACCGCGCCCACGATGGCGCTGCCCGTGTCCTGCGCCAGCACCAGGCGCGACAGCTGCACCGTGGGCCCGCTGGAGGCCAGCCACACTGGCGTGCCGTACGGAATGCTCTGGCGGTCCACCGCGATGGAGCGCCCCGGCGTCAGCGGCACGCCCTGCGCGCCCTTGGGGCCGAAGGCGGCGTCCAGCGCATCCAGCGGCTCCTCGCGAAAGAACACGTAGCGCGGGTTGGACCACAGCATCTCGTTGACGCGCTGCGGGTTTTGCGCCACCCAGGCGCTGATGCCGGGCCAGGTGGCGTCGCGCACCAGGCCCTGGTCCAGCAGCCAGCGGCCCACGCTTTTGTAGGGCTGGTCGTTGGTGCCGGCATAGGCCACGCGCACCAGCCGCACGCTGCCGTCGGCCTCTTGCACGCGCAGCCGGCCCGAGCCCTGGATGTGCAGCACCAGCGCCTGCACCGGGTCGCGCACCCAGGCAATCGCCCGGCCGGCCAGCGCCGCCTGCGCCGCGGGCAGGGTGTCGATCTGCTGGCGGGTGTACCAGGGCTTGCGCGTGGCCAGGTCGGCCGGCGGCGCGTACAAGGGCACTGCGTAGCCGTTGCCGGGTTGGCGTGCGGCATCCAGGTAGGGCTCGAAGTAGCCCGTCAGCAGGCCGTCCGAGTTGCCCTCCAGCGACTCGATGCGGTAGGGCTGCAGGCGCCGCATCATCCAGCCGCGCTGCTCGTCCGGGCTGGCAATGCTCAGGCGGCGCACCTCGCCGCACAGCGGCGCGAAGGCGGGCGCGGGGCGCTCGCAGCTGCGCAGCCAGGCGTTCCAGGCCTCGTGCAGCGCGTCGCCCTCCAGTCCCGGCAGCTCGCCCCAGTCCACCGGCACCCAGCGGCTTTTGGACTGCACCAGCGTGCCCGGCACGGGTGCCGCCGCTGTTGGCGGGGGCGCAGCCTCGGGTGCCGTGGGCACGGGCGGGGCCGGCGGGCGGGTGGAGCAGGCCGCCAGCGTTCCTACAATCAGCGCCGATACCATCAGGCGCAGGAGACGAAGATTCATGGGGCTGATTTTGCTTGAAGCGCTGCTGGCGCTGCTGATTCTGGTGGCAATCGTCTGGTGGACCATGTTTTCGGGCCGCCCGCGCGGCGAGCCGCCGCCGCACGAGTCCGACGGCGACGGCCCCAGCCGCCCGCGCGACTGAGGCGCCGCTGCGATGCGCCGCGTCCTACAGACTGCCGGGGCGGCTGTTTGTTACGCTTGCGCCACCCAGCAGCGCGCCCGCTGATTCATCCTTTTGCATGCCGGGCGGCGCTTGGGCCACAAAGGAGTCTTTTTATGCGCAAACCTCTTCTCGTCGGCGGCCTGGCGGTTGCCTTGTTCGTCTCTGGCTGTGCCAACATGACCGACACCCAGCGCCGCACTGCCACCGGCGCCGGCGTGGGCGCGCTGGCCGGCGCCGTGATCGGCTCGGCCACGGGCGGCAAGGCTGGCACGGGCGCCGTGATTGGCGCGGGTGTGGGCGCCCTGGGCACCTACATCTGGTCGCAACAGATGGAAAAGCAAAAGCAGGAAATGCAGGCCGCCACGCAGGGCACTGGCGTGTCGGTGACGCAGACGGCGGACAACCAGCTCAAGCTGGACATTCCCAGCGACATTTCGTTTGCCACGGGCCGCTCGGACATTCAGGCCAACTTCCGCCCCATCCTAGATCGTTTTGCCGATGGTTTGCGCAACAACCCCAATGCCGAGGTGCGGATCGTCGGCCACACCGACTCCACCGGCAGCGATGCCATCAACAACCCGCTGTCACTGGACCGCGCCACCAGCACGCGCAACTACCTGACCAGTCAGGGCGTGAGCGGCGCGCGCATCCACGTCGAAGGCCGCGGCTCGCGCGAGCCCATCGCCACCAACGACACCGCCGACGGCCGCTCGCGCAACCGCCGCGTGGAGATTTTTGTGGGCGAGCGCCAGGGCTGATCACGCTGGCTGCGCCCTGGACGGCCCCGTCCGGCCGGGGCGGTTCAGGGTGATGAGGAGCGCAGCAGGTTGGCCAGCTCCACCGCAGACTTGACCTGCATCTTGTCGAACACCCGCGCGCGATGCACTTCCACCGTGCGCACGCTGATGTCCAGCTGGTCGGCGATGAGTTTGTTGGGCAGGCCTTCGACCACCAGGCGCATCACGTCGCGCTCGCGATCGGTCAGCTCGGCCAGCCTGCCCTGCAGCTGGTGGCGGGCGTGGCAGGCATCCAGGTACTGGGCCGACTGCCCCAGCGCCGCTTGCACGCGGTCCACCAGCTGGTTGTCCGAGAAGGGCTTTTCGCAGAAGTCGAATGCGCCGCGCTTGACCGTGGCCACGGCGGTGGGCACATCGGCGTGGCCGGTCAGAAAGATCACCGGCATGCCTGCGATGTCGCCGCGCTCCACCAATTTGTCAAACAGTGCCAGCCCGCTCATGCCGGGCATGCGTACGTCCAGCAGCAGGCAGCACGGCTGGCGCTGGTGCAGGCCGCTGGCGGTGCGCTCGGCCAGCATCAGCTCGAAAGCCTCTGCGCTGGCAAAGGCTTCGCTGAGCACGCGGCGCGAGCGCAGCAGCCAGGCCAGGGCCTCGCGCACTTCGGCGTCGTCGTCCACGATATATACGGTGGCGTTGGAGGCGGGTTCCATATCAGTTTTCCGTTGGGCCAGGCACCGCGCGCGACCTGTGAAACTGGCGCGCCCCAGGCCAGGGCCGCCGCCGCGCAAGGGCTGCCGGCGTTGGCAGCTGCATGGAGACGCGAAGCGGATCAGGGGGCTGTTTCATGGTGCGCCGGCAGGGTGAAGGTGAAGACCGTACCACGCGGCTGGCGCGCCGCATGGTGCAGATGGCCGCCGTGCTGCTCCACTACCGTGCGGCACAGGCTCAGCCCCAGGCCCATGCCCTCTGCACGCGTGGTGTAGAACGGCGTGAAAAGCCGCTCGGCCACTTCGTCGGCAATGCCGTTGCCGATGTCGGCCACTGAAAACTCCAGCCATCCCCGGGCGGCATTGCTGGCTGCGCGGCACACCCGCAGGTCCAGGACGCGCGGGTGGATCTGCGGGTCGTCCATCGACTGCATGGCGTTGCGCGTGAGGTTGAGCAGCACCTGCTCGACCATGGTGCGGTCGCACAGCGCGGGGGGCAGGCCCGGCGCGATGTCAAGCACCACGCGCACGCCGGTCTTGCGCGCCTGCAGCCGGATGAGTGGCAGTACCGCATCAAACAGGTCCTGCGCAGCCACCGGTTCGCGCGACTGGTCGCGCCGGCGGATGAAGTCGTGCACGCTCTTGATCACGCGGCCCGCGCGCTCGGCCTGTTGCGCGATGCGCTGCACGCCGGTGCGCACGTCCTGCAGGTCTTGCGGCGATGGCGCCTGCCCGCCCGCTGTGGGGGCCAGCAGGTTCAGCGAGCCGTTGGCATAGCTGGCAATGGCGGCCAGCGGCTGGTTCAGCTCGTGGCTCAGCAGCGAGGCCATCTCGCCCACGGTGGCCAGGCGCGCCGTGGCCTGCAGGCGCTCTTGCGATGCGCGCGAGAGTTCTTCCACGCGCCGCTGCTCGCTCACGTCCAGGAACGAGCCCATCCAGCCGGTGTGCAGGCCTTTGGCATTGATCAGCGGGGCCTCGTAGATCATCACCGGAAAGCGCGTGCCGTCCTTGCGCATGAAGGTCGATTCATAGCCCTCGCGCGGCGGTTGCAGCTGCCCGGACAGGCGCACGATCTGGCGGTCGCCGTATTCCTGCGCATGCTCGGGCGGCCAGTACGGCAGCGGCGAGGACTGTCCCACCAGCTCGTCGGGCGCGAAGCCCACCATGTCGCAAAACGCCGGGTTGACGTAGGTGATGCGTCCGTACAGGTCACGCGCGCGCAGGCCGGTGACCAGCGAGTCCTCCATGGCCTTGCGAAACGCCAGCGCATCGCCCAGGTCGCGCTCGGCGCGCAGGCGCCGGCGGTTGTCGCGCACCAGCACCACCAGCACCGACACCAGCGCAATCGACATGCCAGTGACCAGCGCCGTGAGCACGTTGGGGAACACGCTGGGCGCCGCGTGCCAGCCGTTCAGGCGCAGCACCAGCGTGTTGCCCGGCAGATCGAACAGCTGCTGCGCGGTGAACATGCGCGTGCCCCGGCGGACGGCGCCCACCAGCGCCAGGCGCGTGCCGTCGGTTTCGGTGAACGATGCCTCCTGCGTGCGCTGCAGGCTGGGCGCCACCAGGTCGTGCAGCACCGTGGGCAGCGCGTACGTGGCCACCACGAAGCCGCGCGTGCGGCCGTCGGCGATCAGCGGCAGGCAGACTTCCATCATCTCGGCGCCCAGCCCGTCGGGCAGGGGCTGAAAGTAGCTGCTGGAATACGACGGGCCGCCGATGCGCCCTGCGTTGGTGCACGCCAGCATGGTCTCGGAGTGGGGGCTGCTGCGCATGCCGGGGTCGCCGTACTGCGGGCGGTGGGGTGACTCGGCATGGGCGCGCAGCTGCAGCTGGGTGTCACGCCACTCGATGTGCGCCAGCTCGCGCCGCGCGGTCAGCAGCTCGGCCGCGCGGGCCTCCCACGAGGCCAGGTCAGGCCCGCCCGACTGCAGCGCCTGCAGGCTTTGCAGGTTCTGTGCGAAGGCGCTGCGCAGGTCGGCCACGGCGTCGGCGGTGTCGCGCTCCAGGCGGCTTTGCACCTGGCTGGCCTCGTAGCGCCCGGCCAGCCATACCTGCGTGACCAGCATGCCGGCCACCAGCGTCACCAGCAGCGTCCATAGCGACCAGCGCCGCCACGCGCCCATCCAGCGGCGCCAGCGCAGCGGCGTCTCGTCCCCGGGCGGCTGCGCGGCGGGGCCCGGCAGCGCTGGTGCGTGTGGCCTGGCGGTCATCACAACACGCGGTGCTCAAGCGCCGGCAAGCGGCTGCGCAATTGGCGCAGGTGGGCCGCGTCCAGCGTGCCCACCACCACGCCCGCGCCCTCGGGCTGCTGCGCCAGCACCTGGCCCCAGGGATCCACCAGCATGCTGTGGCCCCAGGTGCGCCGCCCGTTCTCGTGCAGGCCGCCCTGCGCCGGCGCCAGAACGTAGGCCAGGTTTTCCACGGCGCGTGCGCGCAGCAAAAGCTCCCAGTGGGCACGCCCGGTGGTGTGGGTGAAGGCACTGGGCACCAGCAGCAAGTCGGCGCCAGCGCGCGCGTGGTGGCGGTACAGCTCGGGAAAGCGCAGGTCATAGCACACCGACAACCCCACGCGCCAGACATGGCCGCTGCGCGCCGGCAGATCGAACTGCACGCAGCGGCTGCCGGCGGCGATGGTGCGCGCCTCGTCAAACTGCTCGCCGCCGTTGTCGAAGCGGAACAGGTGAATCTTGTCGTAGCGCGCCGCGCACTGGCCTGCGGGCGAGAAGACCAGCGTGCTGTTGTGCACCCTGTCGGGGCTGCCCGTGGCCAGCGGCAGCGTGCCGCCCACGATCCACAGGCCCAGCTCGCGCGCGGCGCAGGCCAGCAACTGCTGCACGGGGCCGTCGCCCGGGTGCTCGCGCAGCGCCAGCTTGTCGCTGTCGCGCAGGCCCATGCCGCTGAAGTATTCGGGCAGCACGGCCAGCTCGGCGCCGGCCTGCGCGGCCTGCTCCAGCAGCTGGCGCGCCTGCGCCAGGTTGGGCGCCAGCGCCACGCCCGACACCATTTGCAAGGCAGCGACTTTCATGGTTTTCCTCCGGATGCGGCCGGGGCGGCGCCCGTCTGGCCTGCCTGGCCTGTTGTGGCCCGGCGGCCCTGGATGCGCTCCACGCGCGGGTCGGCCCAGGTGCCGTCGATGCGAAATTCCTGCGTGGCCGCCTGGATCAGCGGCCCGCGCAGGAACACCTGCGCCAGAAAACTGCCTAGGCCCACCACCGGGTTGATGGCCGTGGCCACCAGCGAGGCGGTCATGGCGTTGATCTCGGGCACCACGACCACATGCATGTCCTGCGTCTCGCGCTCGATGTTGGCGCTGCCCTCCATCAGCACGGCGGCGTTCACGCCCTTCATCTGCAGGTTGTTGGTGGTGGCCACACCCTGCTCCACACGCACGTCGCCGCGCACGAAGTCAAAGGCAAAGCCCTGGCTGAACACATCGCGAAAGTCCAGCGCAAAGCGCCGCGGCAGCGACTGCAGGCTCAGCACGCTCAGCAGCTTGGCCAGGCCGGGGTCGGCCTGCAGAAACTGGCCGGATTCCACATTCAGCTTCATCTGGCCGCTCATGGTGCGGTAGTCGGGCGACAGCGGCGAGCCCTGCCAGCCCACCTGGCCGTCGATGCGCCCGCGCCCGCTGCGCAGCACGCCGTCCATGCCCAAGCGCGCCAGCAGGCCGCCCGAGTCGCGGATGTCCAGCTGAAAGTCCAGCACCGTGCGGGTGGGCGCAGCGCCGCCCGCGCCCAGGCGCAGCGCCCAGTTGCCGCTGGAGGTCAGCACCGCCTCGGGCGCCGACAGGTTGAACTTGGCCAGCTGCCATTCGCGCTGCGTACCCGCCACGGTGCGGTTGCGGGCCTCGATTTCCAGGCGGCCCAGGCGCCGGCCGCGCAGCTCGAAGTCTTGCACCACGATGTCCAGCGCAGGCAACTGCCCCGGCTGGCCTTCATCGAGCAGCGCATTGACCTGGGTGTCTGCCGCCTGCGGCAGCGACAGCCGCGACAGGCGCGCAAAGAGCCGGCCCGCCGCCGCATCGCCCGCTGCGCCTGCCGCACCTGCTGGCCCAGAGCCTGGCCGGTATTCCAGATAGCCGTCCAGCTCGCGGGCGCTTACGTTGCCGCGCCACACGCCGCCCGTGTGCGACAGGCCCGTCACCACATCGTGGAGCGTGCGCCCCTGCAGCGTCAGCGTGGACGCGCGCAGCGCCATGACGCCGGGGAGATAGTCCGCCGCCGTGTCACCGGCGGTGCCGGGTGACGACTGCGGCCCGCTGGCGGGCGCGGCGGGCGCATCCAGCACGGCGCTCCAGGCGTCGGCATCAAGGGCGGCAAACATCGCCAGCGCGGACACGCCCTGTTGTGGCAGGGACGGCACTTGCGCAGCCGGCACGCCCACGGACACGCTGCCGCGCAGCACCCGCGGCTGCTCGCCGTCGATGGCGCGCACATAGCTCAGGCGCGCCAGCTCGCCCAGTTCCAGGGTCAGCTGGTCATGCAGCGGCGCGCTGTCGGAGGCCGCGGCCTCGCGCGTGAGCTGGTTGTCAAAGCGCACCGGCAGTGCCGCCTGCGCCGTCTTGCCCAGGGGCGCCGGCAGCGCCAGCCCCATGCCCACCAGGTCGCTGGCCACCTGCATCTCGGCCACGCCCCGGCGCATGCCCAGGCTGACGGTGTAGGCGGCGGCGCCGCTGGCGTGCTGCGACAGCCGCGACAGCAGCCCTAGCTGCGGCGATTCGCGCAGGCCCTCCGCGGTGGCCGTGCCGCGCGCGCGCACGCGCAGGGCGCCCGCCTGCGGGGCATTGGCGGGCGGCGGGGCCATGCCGCCTTCCAGCCGCACCTCGCCGCCCAGGGCGCGGCCCTGCACGCCGGCCAGCGTGAACCCGCTGTGGGTGAACTGAACGGCACCGCGCGCGCCGCGCACCGTGGGCGCCTCTGGCACGAAGCGCACGTCATTGCCCGCCAGCGTGAGGCTGCCGCGCACGGTGGAGCTGTCGATGTTGCTGATCGGCAGGTTCAGGCCCAGTTGCAGACCGGCCATGCCGGTGGCGGTGGCGCGGCTCAGCGCGCCGTTGGTCAGCCGCGCCAGGGGCGAGGTGCTGACCAGCGCCAGCATGTCCGGCAGCGGGCCGCGCACGTCGGCGTCCACCTCGACCACGGTGTTGTCCAGGTCGGCAATCCTGGCCGTGACCTTGTGCGCGCGCACCGCCGGCCGGCTGGCAAAGTGGCCCGTGGCGTTGCGCACGGTCATGCCTGCGCGGTCAAAGACCACCTCGCCCCGCAGCCCCGTGAGCGCCGGCCAGGGCTGGTCGCCCGGGGGCAGCAAAGACGGCGGCACATATGCCAGGGTGACGTCTTTGACCTGCGCCGCGATGTGGAACTCGCCCTGGCGGGGCACATGGCCGTAGGGAAAGTCGTGCAGGTCGCCCTTGATCCGAAATTGCGTCTGGCTGGAGCTGCCCGACTGGATGGCCTCGCGCACATAGCGGCGCGAGTCCGGCGGAACCGTGAGCGGCAGGTAGCGGTGCACGCGCGTGGCGTCGGCGCGCGTGAGCGTGCCCGACAGGTCCAGCACCCCCGGAAAGCGTGCCCGCGCGGGCGACGTGGCCGGGTCGGCCGTGCGCCAGGCCAGGCGCGCCGTGCCCTGGGCGTCGGCGTTGGCAAAGTACAGGTCGCCGGCCTGCACGGCAATGCGCTCGCCGTCGATCTGCCACTGCACGGTGCCGCCCAGTTGCTGCACCGGCACCACCGGGTCTTCAAACACCCCGGGCATGACCAGCGTGCCGTCGGTCATGGCCAGCGTGACGCGCCCGCCCGCCTGCGTGAGGTCGAAGTCCACGTTGGCGCCGCTCAGGCCGGCCACCGCGGGTGCTGCGGCGGTCTTGTCTGGCGCTGCGGGCGTCTGGCCTGGCGCCGCCAGCGCCAGCCCCGCCACCCGGCCGCGTGCCTGGTATTGCGTCGGCTGCTCCAGCGGGCCTTGCCAGTCGGCCTGCAACTGCTCCACCAGCCCTTGCGGCGCATAGGTTTGCAGCGCGCTGTGCATGGCAGCGTCCAGCGGCAGCCGGCTGGCCACCTGCGCCAGCGCGGCCAGGTCCAGCCGGTCGGCGCTCAATGCGCCTTGCTGGCGGCCTTCGGTGCCGGTGTGGCGCAGCGCCAGGCTGCCGCCGGGCCAGCGCAGGCCGTCTTCGGCCAGAAATTGCAGGTCGCGGATGGCCAGCTCGAAGCCGTCGTCCAGCCAGCGCCCGCTGACCCGGCCCGTCACCGTGCGCAGCGCCAGCGGGCGCAAGTCCGGGCCCAGCGTGGCGTTGACCTCGCCGAGCGCCATGTCGGCCGCGCCGCCTGCCAGCTTGCCGCGCTGCACGTCCGCCCAGGCGCGCAATGCGCCATGCCCCTGCGCCACCTGCAGCGCGCCCAGGTCTGCATGCCGGTGCAGGCGCGACACGTCCACCCGCGGGAAATGCGCGTACAGCTGGCCGCTCCAGCGCTGCCAGTCGCCCGCGTGGGTGGACAGCAGCGGCTGGCGGAACTGCCCGCGCAGCGTGAACGCCTCGCCCCATTCGGGCGGGGGGGTGGCGTCCAGGCGCACGCTGTGGCGCCGCCCGCGGTTGCGCAGCACCAGATCCACCTGGGTGAGCGCCAGCGGCTCGGCGCCGCGCAACTCGTCGGTCCAGCGCAGGGTGCCGCCGCGTATGGCCACCTCGGTCTGCTCGAACAGCCAGTCACTGGCGGCGCTGCTGCCGTCCTGCGGGCTGTCGCGAAACGCCAGGCCGGCAATGAAGATGCGGCCGTCGCGCTCGCGGCGCATGTCCAGCGCCGGCCCTTCTATATAGAGCTGCTCGAACCCCAGGCGCAGCAGCGAGCGCGGCGACAGCACCGCCACCACGCGCGGCAGGTGCAGCGCCTCGCGGCCCTGCGCGTCCAGCAGGGCCACGCCCGACAGCTCCACCGTCGGAAAAACCCCCTCGCTGCGCGCGGATACGGCGGCAATGCGCACCGGCACCCCCAGGGCGCGCTGGGCCTGGCTTTCCAGTAGCGGACGAAAATCCCCGATCCGCGGCACAATCCAGCCATGCAGCCCTCCCCAGGCAGCCGCCAGCAGCAGCCACAGCGCCACCAAGGCGCCCAGACCCCATCGAGCACAGCCATCCAACAGTTTGAGCAAACGGGAAGGTTGGGATGGGGGCTCTGTCATGGCAGCGGAAAAACGATGGCAGGAATTATGACCCGCCCATCCCCCGAGGGTTCAGCACACAACGGTGACGTGATGTACGCCCGCGCCCGGCGCAGCGGCCGCACGCGCACCCCGCCGCCCCTGCCATGACCATGCCGTCGCCCGACTCCCTTTGCGCCATTGCGCCCATCAGCGCGCCCGGCACCGCCCCTGCCGGTGTGCCGCTTTCGCACTACTCGCGTTTTCACCAGCGACTGCACCGCCGCTACCCGGCGCAGCTGCCGCTGCTGGCGCCGGGCATCCCCAGCCGCGACACCATGGAGCAGACCTGCGACGCGCTGCTGGCGCAGGGCCATGACCTGGGCGCTGCGCTGCGCATCCTGCGCCAGCTGGTCATGGAGCGGCTCATCACGCTGGACTGCGACCAGGGCGCGCCGCTGCCCAACATCACCCTGCCCGTGACGCGGCTGGCCGAGGTGGCGCTGGACCGGGCCTGCCGCCACGCCCGCGCCGAGCTGGACGCCCGCCACGGCGCCCCGCAGGGCCCGCAGGGCCAGCCGGTGCAGCTGTGGATCGTGGGCATGGGCAAGCTGGGCGCGCGCGAGCTCAACGTCTCCAGCGACATCGACCTGATCTACGTCTATGAGCACGACGGCGAGACCGCCGGCCTGCAGGACGGGCGCGGCAAGCTCTCCAACCACGAATACTTCGCCCGCGCGGTCAAGGCCATCTACAGCCTGGTGGGCGACAACACCGAGCACGGCTTCGTCTTCCGGGTGGACCTGGCGCTGCGCCCGCATGGCAACTCCGGCCCGCCGGCCGTGTCGCTGTCGGCGCTGGAGGACTACCTGCTGGTGCATGGCCGCGAATGGGAGCGCTTTGCCTGGCTCAAAAGCCGCGTGGTGGCGCCGCGCGACTGCCTGGGCATGCCCAACGTGCAGGCGCTGCGCGGCGTGGTGCTGCCCTTCGTGTTCCGCCGCTACCTGGACTACAGCGTGTTCGACTCGCTGCGCACGCTGCACCGCCAGATCCGCGACCATGCCGTGCAGCGCAGCGCCGGCCGCCCTGAGCGCGCCAACGACGTGAAGCTGTCGCGCGGCGGCATCCGCGAGATCGAATTCACCGTGCAGCTGCTGCAGGTGGTACGCGGCGGCCAGTTCCCCGAGCTGCGCTGCCGCCCCACGCTGGAGGCGCTGCAGCGCCTGGCGCGCGCTGGCCTCATGCCGCAAGACACCGCCGACCGCCTGGCCAGCGCCTACACCTTCCTGCGCCGCGTCGAACACCGCATCCAGTACCTGGACGACCAGCAGACCCATGTGCTGCCCACGCGCGACGACGACCTGGCCTGGATCGCACACACCCTGGGCCTGAAATGCTGCGATTTCCTGCGCGAGCTGGACGCCCACCGCGAGCTGGTGGCCCAGGAGTTCGACATCCTGCTGGGCGATGCCGGCCACAAGCCATGCGCCAACGGCCACTGCGGCGGCCCGCGCGCGGCCGACACATCCACGCCCGACCTGGATGCGCTGCTGGAGCAACTGCCGCCCAAGTTGCGCGAGCGTGTGGCCGAGTGGCGCACGCACCCGCGCGTGCAAGGCCTGCGTGACGAGGCGCGGGCGCGGCTGCTGCGCATCATGCAGCGCACCGGCCGCTGGCTGGCCGAGGGCCAGGTCACCGAAGAGGCCGCCGTGCGCCTGGCCGGCTGGCTGGAGCCGCTGCTGCGCCGCGAAAGCTACCTGGCGCTGCTGCTGGAGCGCCCCTCGGTGCACGAGCGCCTGCTGCACCTGCTGGGCGCGGCCAAGTGGCCCGCCCGCTACATGCTGCAGCACCCGGGCGTGATCGACGAGCTGGCCGGCGGTGCCCTGCTGTCCGAGCGCTTCGTGCCCCAGGACTTCGAGCGCGAGCTGGGCCTGCGCCTTGCCGCGCTGCAATCCACGGGCGAAGCCGACGACGAAAACCTGCTGGATCTGCTGCGCCGCGCCCACCACGCCGAGACCTTCCGGACGCTGGCGCGCGACGTGGAAGGCCGCATCACCGTCGAGCAGGTGGCGGACGACCTGTCCGCGCTGGCCGACAGCGTGCTGCGCGTCACCGCGCAGTGGTGCTGGGACCGGCTCAGGGGCCGCCACCGCGAGCAGCCGCAATTCGCCATCATCGGCTATGGCAAGCTGGGCGGCAAAGAACTGGGCTACGGCAGCGACCTGGACATCGTCTTCGTGTTCGACGACGACGACGAGCGCGCCGCCGAGGTCTATGCCGCGTTTGCGCGCAAGCTCATCAACTGGCTCGCCGTGAAGACTGGCGAGGGCGACCTGTTCGAGATCGACACCGCCCTGCGGCCCAACGGCAACTCGGGCCTGCTGGTGACCAGCTTCCGGGCCTATGCCGACTACCAGCAGCAGCGCGGCAGCAACACCGCCTGGACCTGGGAGCACCAGGCCATGACGCGCGCGCGCTTCGTGCTGGGCAGCGAAGATCTGCGCGCGCGCTTTGACGCCGTGCGCCAGGCGGTCATCACCGCCCCACGCGACCGGGCCGCGCTGAGCACCGAGATCATCGCCATGCGCGAGCGCATGCGCGCCGCCCACCCGGCGCCGCAGGGGCAGTTCGACATCAAGCACAGCCCTGGCGGCATGGTGGATGTCGAATTCGCCGTGCAGTACCTGGTGCTGGCCCACTGCGCCGCCCATCCGCAACTGCAGGACAACGTGGGCAACATCGCGCTGCTGCAGCGCGCCGAGGCGGCCGGCCTGCTGCCCGCCGGCGTGGGCCGCGCCGCCGCAGATGCCTACCGCACGCTGCGCCACGCCCAGCACCGCGCCCGCCTGAACGACGAGCCCACGCGCGTGCCGCCCGACACGCTGGCCGCCGAGCAAAGCGCGGTGCGGGCGCTATGGCGCGCGGTGTTCGGCTGAGGGCAGCAGCCGCGCAAGAAAGCGCCCTGCTGGCGACCCTCCCGACCGCATCGCAAGCCGCTGAAGCCCCTGTTTGGGGCAGGGCCGATGGGGCGGGCCTCTCGGGCGCATGGCAGGCATGGTGCAAAGTGCTGCGTCTGTAGCCATTCGACTCCAAGGCCCGCCATGCCCAGTCTGAACCTGCCCTCCTCACCGCGACCGCGCCTTGCGCAGCCAGGCGCGTTGCTGTTGTGCGCTGCCCTGGCCGCTACCGCCGCCGCTCAGGCCGCGCCCGCTGCTGCGCAGCCCAGCGGTACGGCGAAGGTCACCCATCAGGCCTGCCCCGCGCTGCTGCAGCACACCGTGCCACGCTTGCAGGATGAGGCGCCGCAATCCCTGTGCCAGTACGCGGGCAAGGTGCTGCTGGTGGTCAACACCGCCAGCTATTGCGGCTTTACCGGCCAGTACCAGGGACTGGAGGACTTGTACGCACGCTACAAGGGCAAGGGGCTGGTGGTGCTGGGCTTTCCGTCCAACGACTTTGCGCAGGAAACCGGTAGCAACACCGATATTGCCGAGTTCTGCGAAAACACCTTCGGGGTGCGTTTTCCGATGTTCGCCAAAAGCGCGGTGAAGGGCGTCGATGCGCTGCCGCTGTATCGCCAGCTTGCGGGTGCGTCGCAAGGCCAGGCGCCGCGCTGGAACTTCCACAAGTATCTGGTCAGCCGCTCTGGTCAGGTGGTGGGAAGCTATGCCAGCTCGGTAGAGCCGCAAAGCAGGGTGCTGGTGCAGGCCATCGAGCAGCAACTGGCGGCGCCGCGCTGACCGGCGTGCGGACTGCCCCTTGAGAGTCCGACTGACACGTCATCTGACAGATTTGTGAAATTTTTTGCGCAAAAGGTCTGGAACTTTCTGACGGAGGCCTTACTCTAGACAGCACTGACGGCCAATTGCCTGCTCTGGATGCAGAGCCTGAGGCGCCGGATCAGAAACAGTTTTAAAGTTGCGAAGTCCTCCAGGCACTGCCTGGTTGCAACCCCGGGGCGCTTCTCCTCCCTCCCTCTCTTCATTCGTTTCGGGGCGCTTCGCAACTTTTTTTATTCGGCAGCAAAAAGCGCGCACTTCCCTGGCGGAAGGCGCGCTTTTTTGTTGCGGGGCGCTGGCGGGTTGCTTAGCGCGGCCGGGTGTCGATAAAGCTCTGGCGTTGCATCAGCTTGTCCATCAGGCGCGCCAGGTTGGGGTGCGCGGTGCGCCAGTCCAGCTGCGCAAAGCGAAACTCCAGCCAGCCCAGGGCGCTGCCCACGGCAACGTCCGACAGGCTGAAATGGCTGCCGCTGCAATAGGGCTTGTCGCCCAGCCCCTGGCTCATGGCGCGCAGGCTGCTGTGCACCTTGCCCAGCTGACGGTCGATCCAGGCCTGGCAGCGCTCGGCGTCGTTGCGGCCGGCCCAGGTGGCTTCCAGGCGCGCGAGGATGGCGGCGTCCAGCAGGCCGTCGGCCAGCGCCTCCCAGGTCTTGACCTCGACACGCTCGCGGCCTGACGCCGGTATGAGCCGGCCCACGGGCGACAGCGTGTCCAGGTACTCCACGATCACGCGCGAGTCGAACACCGCCTCGCCGCCCTCCAGCACCAGGCAGGGCACCTTGCCCAGCGGGTTGGAGCCGCCGATGGCCGTGTCATCGGACCACACGTTTTCCTCCTGAAAGGGGCAGTCCAGTTTTTTTTCGGCCAGCACCACG
Source organism: Diaphorobacter sp. (assembly GCF_050251835.1). NCBI lineage: Bacteria > Pseudomonadati > Pseudomonadota > Betaproteobacteria > Burkholderiales > Comamonadaceae > Diaphorobacter > Diaphorobacter sp. The sequence goes on from NZ_JBFWLZ010000046.1 coordinate 18,169, forward strand.
CGCACCTTGCGCACATAGGGGCTCGTCAGGGATCCGATCAGCTTCATGGTTTCCTTGGCGCCGCGTGGCGGCTGGGTTTTGGGGCGCGCCGATTCTATCGGCCGCTGTTTCAGCGTGCGGGGCGGCCACCTACAATCACGCGCCATGAGCCTGTCCACCATTACCGCACTGTCGCCCCTCGACGGCCGCTACGCCGCCAAACTCTCTGCCCTGCGCCCCATCATGAGCGAGCACGGCTACATGCACCGCCGCGTGCAGGTGGAGGTAGCCTGGTTCATTGCGCTGTCGGATGCGGGCTTTGCCGAATTCAAGCCCCTTTCCACCGGCGCGCGCGCCTACCTGCTGGGGCTGGTGAAGCATTTCTCCGAGGCTGACGCCGCCGCCATCAAAGAGATTGAAAAAACCACCAACCACGACGTGAAGGCCGTGGAGTACTGGATCAAGTCCAAGTTCGAGGCCCGCCCCGAACTGGAAAGGGCTGCCGAGTTCGTGCACTTTGCCTGCACCAGCGAGGACATCAACAACACCAGCCACGCGCTGCAGATCCGCTCGGGCCGCGACCAGGTCATCCTGCCGGGGCTGGATCGCATCGTGCTGAAGTTGCGCGAGATGGCCCACCAGTTTGCCGACGTGCCCATGCTCAGCCGCACGCATGGACAGACCGCCAGCCCCACCACCGTGGGCAAGGAGCTGGCCAACGTGGTGGTGCGCCTGAACACCGCAGTGGAGCGCATCGCCGCCGTCAGGATTCTGGGCAAGATGAACGGCGCCGTGGGCAACTACAACGCCCACCTGGCCGCCTGGCCCGACTTTGACTGGGAAGCCTTCAGCCGCAAGGTGGTGGAGACGCCCGAGCCGCTGGGCCTGGGCCTGACTTTCCAGCCCTACAGCATCCAGATCGAGCCGCACGACTACATGGCCGAGCTGTTCGACGCCATCGCCCGCGCCAACACCATCCTGATCGACCTGTCGCGCGACATCTGGGGCTACGTGTCGCTGGGCTACTTCAAGCAAAAGCTCAAGGCGGGCGAGATCGGCTCGTCCACCATGCCGCACAAGGTCAACCCCATCGACTTTGAAAACGCCGAGGGCAACCTGGGCCTGGCCAACGCGTTGCTCAGGCACCTGTCCGAAAAACTGCCCGTCAGCCGCTGGCAGCGCGACCTGACCGACAGCACCGTGCTGCGCAACATCGGCGTGGCGCTGGGTTACGCGGCGCTGGCCTACACCTCGCTGCTGACCGGCCTGAACAAGCTGGAACTGAACGAGGAAGCCCTGGCCGCCGACCTGGACGCCAGCTGGGAAGTGCTGGCCGAGCCCATCCAGACCGTGATGCGCCGCTACGGCGTGCCGGGCGCCTACGAAAAGCTCAAGGAAGTGACGCGCGGCAAGACCGTGACGGCCGAGGCGCTGCATGCGCTGATCCACAGCCTGGAGATTCCGCAAGCCGACAAGGATCGCCTGCTGGCCATGACCCCCGGCAGCTACACCGGCAAGGCTGGCGAGCTGGCACGCCGCGTCTGATCCGCGGGCTGCCTGAAGTTTTATAGCCTTTTTGCCTGCCCGCGCTTGCCAGTCAAGCGCGGGCAGCTCTCATTTTGAAAGCGCCCATGGCCCTCAAGTCCACCATCTTCAAGGCCCACCTGGCCATTGCCGACATCGACCACGGCTACTACGCGGATCACGCCCTGACGCTGGCGCGCCACCCCAGCGAGACCGACGAGCGCATGATGGTGCGCCTGGCCGCGCTGGCGCTGCAGGCGCACCAGCTCAACGACCTGTGCAACGGCGACGGCCAGCTGGCCTTTGGCGCCGGCCTGTCCGATCCTGAAGACCCCGACGTGTCGCTGACCGACTTCACCGGCCGCAAGCGCCTGTGGATCGAAGTGGGCCAGCCCGAGGACAAGCCGCTGAGCAAGGCCTGCAGCAAGGCCGATGCCGTGATCGTGTACTGCTTTCACCACGCCGCCGAGGTGTGGTGGAAGGGCATCGAGAGCAAGCTCTCGCGGCTGGACAGGCTGCAGGTCTGGCGCATTCCCAGCGAGGCGTCGCAAGAGCTGGCGCGGTTGGCTGAGCGCAGCATGCAGCTGCAGGCCACGGTGCAGGAAGGCGCGCTGACCATCAGCAGCAACCTGGGCAGCGTGCACCTGGAGGCAGTGCGCTGGAAGTAAGCACGGTGCCTGCGCGACCGGGCCGCTGCGGCCCCTGCGGAATTCAGACCACCAGCGCCTGATCGACGCGCACGCCCTGGTGGTCGGCGTCCAGCGTCACCAGCGCGCCCATCGGCAGCGTGAGGTTGGGGTCCACATGGCCGCTGCGCCAGCCGGCCAGCACGGGCACGTTCAGCGGCACAAAAAACTCTTGCCACAGGCGCTGCAGGCGCGCCGCGTCCAGGGCCACCTGCGCGGGGCTGCTGCCGGCGGCAGACACATCCGAAAAATCCCCGATCAGCACGCCGCGCACGCCTTGCAATTTGCCCGCCAGGCGCAGCTGGGTCAGCAGCCGGTCGATTTTGTAGGGCGGCTCGCCCACGTCCTCGATGAACAGGATGGCGTCTTGCGTGTCGATCTCCCAGGGCGTGCCCAGGGTGGAGCCGATCAGGGTCAGGTTGCCCCCCACCAGCCGGCCCTGCGCCGCGCCGCAGCGCAGGCTGTGCAGCGCAAACTGCGGCGGATGGGGCAGCCAGCTGCCCGCCACCTGGCGGCCCTGCAACTGGGCAAACAGCGCCGCTTCCGTGGGCGTCTGGCGGTTGCGCAGCAAGTCGGACGTGAGCATGGGCCCATGAAAGCTGACAAACCCGGCGTGGCGCGCCAGGGCCAGGTGCAGCGCGGTGATGTCGCTGTAGCCCACAAAGGGCTTGGGGTGGCTGCGCAGCAGGGCAAAGTCGATTTGCGACAGCAGCCGGGCGCTGCCGTAGCCGCCGCGCAGGCAGACGATGGCGTGCACGCCGGGGTCGGCAAAGGCGGCGTGCAGCTCCTGCAGGCGCTGGGCGTCGCTGGCGGCCAGGTAGTCGTCCTGGGCCGGGTCGCCGGTGCCCGCGTAGGCGCTGGGGTACAGGCGCGCCGCAAAGCCGCGCTGGGCCAGCCAGTCGGCTACCTCTTGCGCGCGCCCGGCGGCGGGCGACGCTGGCGCCAGCACGGCCACGGTGCCGCCGGGCCGCAGCGCGGGCACGGGCATCAGGCCGCTGACCACGCCCGGCGCACCCGGCATGGCGGGTGCGCAGACCTGCGGCTGGGCCTGCGGGGGCACCGGCGCTGGCGCGGGCGGCTCAGGGGGCAAGTCGCCGCCGCCGCCGCAGGCTTGCAGCAAGGCAGTGGCGCCCAGGGCGCTGGGCAGGGTCAGAAAAAGGCGTCGGTGCATGGCGGCAGGCGGGGAGTTGTGACAAAAAGGAACGCTTGTATGAAAAAGCGAGCGCATTGTCACCCCGCGAATGGCCGCCAATCGTCACCCATGGCCGCAAATGCACCGCTGACACCCAAGCGGCGCCGAAGGTGCGCCTGGCGGGAAATCTGGGCTTGATGCTAAAAGTGGCTGCAGCCCAGGTAAATCAAGCGCTAAAAGCTATTAAAAATATAGCAATTTACTGCGGCATCAGCGCGCCGCAGGCCCAGCATTGCTCAAAGCCGCCTTCCACCACTTCGCCGCAGCGGCAGCGCCAGTGCCGTTGCGGCAGGTTCTGCAGCTCGTGCAGCAGCGCAAGGGCGCGGGTGGTGTGTTCGGCATGCTGCAGCCAGATCTCGGGCAGGCATTCGTGGGGCGGCAGCTGGCCTGCGGCTGCGCCCAGGTACTGGCGCTGCACCGTGGCGGGCAGGCCGGCCTCGCACAGCAAATCGGCCCACAAGGTGGCCAGCGCAATGTTGGGCGCCTGGGTCAGTCGCTGCATGGCGCTTGTTGTGCCGCCCGCTCGGCGTAGCGGTTGAAGCGCAGGGCCGTGCCTTCGCGGGTGATGCGCCGCCACACGGCGCGCTTGTCGGCCGGGCCCATGGCCAGCCAGTGCTGCACTTCGTCAAAGCTGCGCCCGCAGCCCTTGCACCAGTCGTCGCCCTGGCTGGTGGAGCAGATGGCGATACACGGTGTGTCCGGCGTGGTGTCGTACCAGGCCAGCCAGGCCGCCAGCGCGGCAGGCGGCAGGTGGTCTTGTGGCACCTCGTGCTGGCGGCGGAACACCATCAGCGCATACACCTCGCCCAGCGCGCTGATCTCGGGCGCCAGCGCCGCGCCGGCGCTGGCGGGCGCGCGCTCGCGCCAGTGGTTGATGGCGGCTTCGATGTCGGTGATGTGGATGGGAGAG
>NZ_JBFWLZ010000047.1:0-21550 GCF_050251835.1 Diaphorobacter sp.
GACCAAAGGGCCAGCGGCAAGGGTGAAATGCCCCTTATTTGCAGCCCAAAAAACGCCGAATTCGTCATCATGTGGAATATATCGACTCAGTGGCCACCGCCACGGGTGTTTTGAACACCATCCCTAAGAGGTTCCGTGCCGCCTGAGTAAATGCGTTGATAATAATTGGATCAACCCCTCCCTCTTGGCTTTCAGTTGCCTTAAAAGCCCCCTCTGTGGTTACAGTATGAACAACTGCACGGTCAAGTTTAGAATAAATTTGCCACTCAACTTTAACAAAAGACTCACCCTTGGAACTGGAAAAATTCCCAAAACCGGCAAGGGGGAAGCATACGTTTGATTTCAACTCCTTAACCAAACCAGCAACCAAAATCTCCGACTTCCAGCTTGATGGATCTTCAAATAATGCGCTTGTGTCGCCGACTGTTTTGAAAGAATATTTTTCAAGCTCGTCTTTAAAGGCGTCCGTAAGTTCATCGGAGTCTAGTTTTAAACGCCCACCCTTCCAGGTTAAATCAGCCTGCGGAACACACAGCAAGCCCCCTTGCACTGCACCAACATGCTCTCCACGCTTTAGTCGAACAACTACTTTTGACAACTGAATTGGCTTTGATTTTGCCGCCGCCTTCAGATCAAGCTGATTAATGGGTTTATCTTGAACATCTTTAATTACCGCTGAGGTTCCGCAGCCTGCAAGTACCGCTGCAGCCATTACATACATGAAATATTTTTTCATTATGGTATTGGATGATATTTTAGGGTTGATATTTAGTGATATTTCTATTAAAAACTGTCGATCATTGCGTGTAGTGCCACCGATGCATATCACCTTAGAAATTTAGGCAGCCTAAAAATACTCAGACAAGAAACATCTAAGTGCAAGGCAAGCATCATCCATCTATTTGTTACACCGAGCTTACATTCACTTCTTCATCAGGCATCCGCCGCCCCGTGCCCGCCATCAGTCACCACCCTTGCCCGTCGCCCATAGGCGTCGCTTCTCCCCAGCCGTGCCCAAGGCTGCCGTTCTGGGCTCTTTCGCAGGATTGCGGGGTGACTTGGGGCTGCTAGGCGCTGCTAGGCGCTGCTTTGCCGGGCTAGGTTGGGAACGAGCTGGTTTGCCTCGTCGCGCACCGTTTCTTTCAAAAACCCCCACACCGCCTGCATGCGCGCCAGGTGTTTGGATTCGGCGGGCATGCTCATCCAGAAGGTGCGGGTGAACTCGGCTTCGGTGGGCAGCACGCGCGCCAGGATGGGGTCGCGGTCGGCCAAAAAGGCGGGCAGCACGGCCAGGCCAGCGCCGGCGCGCACGGCCTCGTATTGCGCGGTGATGCTGGTGCTGCGAAACGCAAAACGCTCGGGCGGGTACAGCTGGTCGATGAACTGCAGTTCTTTGGTAAACAGCAAATCGTCCACATAGCTGATGAAGTCGTGGTGGCGCAAATCCTCGCGCTGCGTGACCAGCGGGCGGCGCGCCAGGTACTCGCGCTGGCCGTATAGGCAAAGTTGGTAGTCGGCCAGTTTGGTGACTATGACCGATCCGCGCTTGGGCCGCTCCAGCGATATGACGATGTCGGCCTCGCGCCGGCTCAGGTGCAGCATGCGCGGCAGGGCCAGCAGGTCGATGGACAGGTGCGGGTGGCGCTGCGTCAGGCGCGCCAGGTGCGGCGCCAGTATCAACGTGCCAAAGCCTTCGGTGGCGCCCACGCGCACCAGGCCGGATGGGCCGGCTGCTGTGGCATTGGCGGGCGATGCACGCTCCACGCCCAGCACGGCGGCTTCCATGGCTTCGGCGGCGGGCAGCAGGTGACGGCCGGTTTCCGTCAGCCGGTGGCCGGCGGCTTCGCGGGCAAACAGCGGCGCGGCCATTTGCTTTTCAAGGACCTGGATGCGCCGCGCCACCGTGGTGTGGTCCACGCCCGTGCGGCGGGCGGCGGCGGCCAGGGTGCCGGTGCGGGCCAGTTCTAAAAAATAGCGCAGGTTGTCCCAGTCCATGGCGCCTCTCCAATCTGTGTGCAAATTTGCAAAGCTAACGTGCACGATTGTCTATTGCACTGGCAATTTCGCACATCTACCATGCACGGCACGGCGGGTTACACCCCCTGCCCCGTTTTCATTGCAGACCATCCAAGGAGACACCGCATGAACGCCCCTACCCAGGTTGCCGCACTGGCCCCCACCGTCAAGCTGCTGATTGGCGGCCAGTTTGTCGAATCCAAGTCCACCCAGTGGCGCGACGTGGTCAACCCCGCCACGCAAGAAGTGCTGGCGCGCGTGCCCTTTGCCACGCCGGATGAAATCAACGCCGCCGTCGCATCGGCCAAAGAGGCCTTCAAGACCTGGAAGAAGACGCCCATCGGTACCCGCGCGCGCATTTTTCTTAAATACCAGCAGCTGATCCGCGACCACATGAAAGAGCTGGCCGCGCTGCTGACGGCCGAACAGGGCAAGACCCTGCCCGATGCCGAGGGCGACGTGTTCCGTGGGCTGGAGGTGGTGGAGCACGCCGCCAGCATCGGCAACCTGCAGTTGGGCGAGCTGGCCAACAACGTGGCCGGCGGCGTTGATACTTACACCATCCTGCAGCCGCTGGGCGTGTGCGCGGGTATCACGCCGTTCAACTTTCCGGCCATGATCCCGCTGTGGATGTTCCCCATGGCGATTGCCACGGGCAACACCTTTGTGCTGAAGCCGTCCGAGCAAGACCCCATGGTCACCATGCGCCTGTGCGAGCTGGCGCTGGAGGCGGGCATCCCCCCCGGCGTGCTCAACGTGATCCACGGCGGTGAAGACGCCGTCAACGCCATTTGCGACCACCCCGACATCAAAGCCGTCAGCTTTGTGGGCAGCACCCGCGTGGGCACGCATGTGTACAACCGCGCCAGCCTGGCCGGCAAGCGTGTGCAATGCATGATGGGCGCCAAAAACCACGCCATCGTCATGCCCGACGCCAACAAGGACCAGACGCTGAACGCTCTGGCTGGCGCGGCATTCGGTGCGGCGGGTCAGCGCTGCATGGCGCTGTCGGTGGCTGTGCTGGTGGGCGAGGCGCGCAACTGGATCCCCGAGCTGGTCGAAAAGGCCAAGACGCTGAAGGTATCTGCCGGCACCGAGCCCGGCACCGACGTGGGCCCGCTGGTCAGCTGCGCTGCGCTGTCGCGCGTCGAGGGCCTGATCGAGCGCGGCGTGCATGAGGGCGCCACGCTGGAGCTGGACGGCCGCAAGCCCCAGGTGGCCGGCTACGAGAAGGGCAATTTTGTCGGCCCGACCATCTTCAGCGGCGTGAAGCCCGGCATGAGCATCTATGACCAGGAGATCTTCGGCCCCGTGCTGTGCCTGGCGGGTGCCGACACCCTGGACGAGGCCATCGACTTCATCAACGCCAACCCCAACGGCAACGGCACGGCCATCTTCACGCAAAGCGGCGCGGCGGCGCGCAAGTTTCAGGAAGACATCGACGTGGGCCAGGTGGGCATCAACGTCCCGATTCCCGTGCCGGTGCCACTGTTCTCGTTCTCGGGCAGCCGCGCCTCCAAGCTGGGCGACCTGGGCCCCTACGGCAAGCAGGTCATCTTGTTCTACACGCAGACCAAGACCGTCACCGCCCGCTGGTTTGACGACAGCACCACCGGCCAGGGCGTCAACACCACCATCAGCCTGAAGTAAAAACAGGCGCCAGCGCTTATACAACCAGCGCTGGCAGCTATCAAAATAAGAGTAGAAGGAGACTACCCCGCATGGATTTCGAGCTGACCGAAGACCAGCGCGCCTTTGCCGACACCGCGCGTCAATTTGCCCAGGCCGAACTGGCCCCCCACGCTGCCCACTGGGATGCCGAGGGCATCTTCCCGCGTGAAGCCATTGCCAAAGCGGGCGAACTGGGCTTTTGCGGCCTGTATGCGCCAGAAAACGCTGGCGGCCTGGCCCTGCCCCGGCTGGACGCCACGCTGGTGTTTGAAGAGCTGGCCGCCGTCGATCCCAGCACCACGGCCTTCATCACCATCCACAACATGGCCACCTGGATGCTGGGCACCTGGGCCACCGACGAGGTGCGTGACGAATGGGGCGAATCGCTCACCAGCGGGCGCAAGCTGGCCAGCTACTGCCTGACCGAACCGGGCAGCGGCTCGGATGCCGCCAGCATCAAAACCCGCGCCGAGCGGGTGGGCCATGAATACGTCATCAACGGCGCCAAGGCCTTCATCAGCGGCGCGGGTGCCACCGACGTGCTGGTGTTGATGGCCCGTACGGGGGATGCAGGCTCGGGCGCCGCAGGCATCAGCGCCTTTGCCGTGCCGGCCCAGCTGCCGGGCATCCATTACGGCAAGAAAGAAGAAAAAATGGGCTGGAACAGCCAGCCCACGCGCACCATCAGCTTTGACAACGTGCGCATACCCGCCAACCACCTGCTGGGCCGCGAGGGTGAAGGCTTCAAGATAGCGATGAAGGGCCTGGACGGCGGGCGCATCAACATCGCCACCTGCTCGGTCGGCGCGGCGCAGGGCGCCCTGGGCCACGCGCAACGCTATATGCAAGAGCGCAAGCAGTTCGGCAAGCCGATTGCCAGCTTTCAGGCGCTGCAGTTCAAGCTGGCCGACATGGCCACCGAACTGGTGGCGGCGCGCCAGATGGTGCGCCTGGCGGCCGCCAGGCTGGACGCGGGCGCGCCCGACGCATCCACCTACTGCGCCATGGCCAAGCGCTTTGCCACCGATGTGGGCTTCAACGTGGTCAATGAGGCGCTGCAACTGCACGGCGGCTACGGCTATATCCGCGAATACCCGCTGGAACGCCTGCTGCGCGACGCGCGCGTGCACCAGATTCTGGAAGGCACCAACGAGATCATGCGCGTGATCATCGGCAGGCGCATGCTGGACGCAGACGCGCCGGACGCCATCCGCTGAGCACCTGCCGGGCGTCTGCGGCTCACCACAACATCCCCCACAACGACAGGAGACTTTCACCATGCAAATCGCTTTCATCGGCCTGGGCAACATGGGCGGGCCCATGGCCATCAACCTCGTCAAAGCGGGCCACAGCGTCAAAGCCTTTGACCTGAGCCAGGACGCAGTGGCCAAGGTGGTGGCCCAGGGTGGCCAGGCCGCCGCCAGCGCACACGAGGCGGTGCAGGGCGCGGAGGCCGTCATCACCATGCTGCCCGCCAGCCAGCATGTGGAGGGGCTGTTCTTGGGCCAGGGCCAGTTGCTGCAACACATTGCCAAGGGCACGCTGGTGATCGACAGTTCCACCATTGCCGCAGCCACTAGCCAAAAAGTGGCCACGGCCGCCGATGGCCTGGGCATCGACTTCATCGACGCGCCGGTGTCGGGCGGCACCGGCGGCGCCATTGCCGGCACCCTCACCTTCATGGTGGGCGGCAACGACGCGCAACTGCAGCGCGCCCGCCCCCTGCTGGAGAAAATGGGCGCCAATATCTTCCATGCAGGCAGCGTGGGCGCCGGGCAGACGGCCAAAATCTGCAACAACATGCTGCTGGGCATTTTGATGATCGGCACCAGCGAGGCCATTGCCCTGGGCGTGGCCAACGGGCTAGACCCGAAGGTGTTGAGCGAGATCATGCGCCGCAGCTCGGGCGGCAACTGGGCGCTGGAAAAATACAACCCCTACCCCGGCGTGCACGACAACGCCCCCGCCAGCAAGGGCTACGCGGGCGGTTTTGGCACCGACTTGATGCTCAAGGATTTGGGCCTGTCCCAAGAAAACGCCACAGCCGTGAAAGCTAGCACCCCGCTGGGCGGACTGGCGCGGGCGATCTACGCCGCACACAGCATTGCTGGGCACGGGGCAGAGGATTTCTCCAGCGTGATCAAGATGCTGCAAAAGCACGGGTAAATTCCGGGGCCGTGACCACCCGATCCTCCGCAGACCGCCACGCCGTATGGCGCTTGCACACAGGCATTGCCATCTTCTGGGTGGCGATGCTGGGCGTGCTGTACCTGGCGATGGAGCGCTACCTGCAGCCCTCGCAGGCGGTGGTCACCGCCAGCGGCAGCTTGCGCATCGAGCGGCATCGCGACGGGCATTTTTACGTGGATGGCCGCGTCAACGACCAGATGGTGCGCTTCATGGTGGACACGGGCGCAACCTACATTGCTGTCACCGATGCGCTGGCGCAAAGCGCCGGGCTGCATGGCGGTGAGGTGGCGCAATTCCGTACCGCGAACGGCACGCGCACCGGGCGGCTGGTGCGCACGCAGCGCATCACTGTGGGGCCGCTGCAGGTGCAGCACCTGACCGTGGGGACGGGCTACACCGGCGCCAGTGCGCAAGACGCGCTGCTGGGGCAGAACTTTCTGCGCCAGTTCGATGTGCTGATGCGCGGCGATATGCTGGAACTGCGCCCCCGCCCGGCCACTGCGCGGTAGCAACACCGGGCGGCAGAGCCCCATACCTGCCCGCCATCAGACGGGCGCGCGGTCCGTCCGGGACAGGGCTTCGTTCACCAGGAATATCTTGCCGTTGACCTGGGGAATGCCAAAGCCCTTGAGGCGTGCCGTGTGCATGGCCAGATAGGCTTGTGCACTGTCAAGGTCCTGGAAAAGGTAAACACCGCCAGCCTCATTGGCCTGCGGGTTTTCGGTCCATATTTTCCAGATCAAACCCGGCTCACTGGCAATCGATTGGGCAAGACCGTCCATCTGCGCCGTCATTTCCTGCCCCCAGGGGCCGGTGTACGGAAAATCAACCTGAAGCAGGTAACTCATCAAAAAATAGCTCCGTTTCTGTCATCCATGCTGTGGGCGCGGTGTGGATTGCATGTCACCCGGATGTGCGCATCAGGATGGCCGCCAAGGCAACACTGACGGCAACACTGACACCCAGCACGCGCCGGGGCTGTGCGTCAGGGATCCGCCGTGGAGCTGGACAGCGCTTTCCATTGCACCAGGCAATGCCGCGCCAGCGCCGTCAGCCAGTATGGATCATCTGGCACAAATGCCACGCCATACCGGGGGCTGACCACGAACCCCGCTCGCTCGAACACGGCCTCGTCGTGTGCCCGCAAGAATGTGGCCAGATCGCGCAGCGGCACGGCCACTGCCCCCAGGTGCAGCACGCTGGTGCGGACGGTGACCTCCTCCAGCCGGCCGCCGTCCTGGAAGCGATAGACCACATTGCCGTAGTCCAGCGCCGTCAGGCCCACGCTGTTGCGCTTTTCGCTCAGCGGCGGGCCGTGGGCGCGGATGACGTCTTCGCGCCCGGCCGTGAAAAGCAGGCCGTCCACACAGGCATAGGGTTGCAGGTGCATGCGTCGATTTTGGCGCTGTTCAGGCTGCGGGGGAAATCGCACGGCGACCAGGCCAGGCTCTGTCATGATTGGCGCCTTGTATTTTTGCCTTGAAAGATTGCCACATGCCTTTGCCAGCCAACAAACAACGCAGCCGCCGCCTTCGCAAAAAAATGCGCGTGGGCGAGTTTCAGGAATTCGGCTTTGAGTACCAGTTGACGGTCAAGCAGGAACTGACACCCGAGCAGGAAGACGCGCTGATGGACCGCTTTGTGTCTGATCTGCTGGTGCCCCGCAACCTGGCCGCCGCCGGCTGGGTGAGCGAAGGCTTCGTGACCGCCTTCGCGCGCGGATCGGCCACCGAAGACGACCGCCAGGCCACGCAAGCCTGGCTGGCCGCCCAGCCCGAGGTGGCCGAGGCCACCGTGAGCGAACTGAAAGACGCCTGGTACGTGGAAGACTGAAAGAGTCTGAACGATCCCGCCATGACCGCACCGCTGCCCTGGCTGGGGCCCCATGATCCGTTTCCGCCCCCCGCGCAAAGCTGGGGCGACGAGACGCCCGCACCGGGCCTGCTGGCCACGGGCGGCACTCTGGACGTGCCGCACCTGCTGCAGGCCTATGCGCAGGGTATCTTTCCCTGGTTTGGCGAGGGCCAGCCGCCCCTGTGGTGGAGCCCCGACCCGCGCATGGTGCTGCATGTGCCGGAGTTTCGCCTGCACCATTCGCTGCGCCGGGTGCTGCGGCGCTTTAGCACCACGCCGGGTTGCGAGGTGCGTATCGACAGCAACTTTTCTGCGGTGATCGACGCCTGCGCCCACACGCCGCGCGCCGGCCAACCGGGCACCTGGATCGTGCCGGCCATGGTGGAGGCCTATGAGGCGCTTCACGCCGCGGGCCATGCCCACAGCGTGGAGACGTGGGTGAACGGGCGGCTGGTGGGCGGGCTGTATTGTGTGGCGTTGGGGCGGGCCGTGTTTGGCGAGTCGATGTTCACGCATGCCACCGATGCCTCCAAGATCGCACTGGCGGCGCTGGTGTGCCTGTGCCGGCGCGAGGGTGTGGAGCTGATCGACTGCCAGCAAAACACCCGCCACCTGGCATCGCTGGGCGCGCGGGAGGTTTCGCGCACGCAGTTTCTGCAGCATGTCGAGAGGGCTGCCGCGCAGCCGGCCTGCCGCTGGACATTCGAGCCCCTATACTGGAACGCGCTTTTGTCAACCCCTCACGCTGCGTGACCCAGCTCAACGACCTTCCGCTGCAAAGCCTGCAGTTCTATGCCACGGCGCCCTACCCGTGCAGCTACCTGCCGCAGCGGCAGGCGCGGTCTCAGGTGGCCACGCCCAGCCACCTGATCCAGAACGATGTGTATTCGGGCCTGGTGGAGCGCGGCTTTCGGCGCAGCGGCATGTTCACCTACCGCCCGTATTGCGACGGTTGCCGCGCCTGCACGCCGCTGCGCGTGCTGGCCGAGTCTTTTGTCCCGGACCGCAGCCAGCGCCGCGCCTTCAAACGCCACGCGCAGCTGCAGGCGCGGGTGCTGCGCCTGTGCTATCTGCCAGAGCATTACAAGCTGTACCTGCGCTACCAGAATGCCCGCCACGCGGGCGGCGGCATGGACCACGACAGCATCGACCAGTACACGCAGTTTTTGCTGCAAAGCCGCGTCAACTCGCGGCTGGTGGAATTCAGGGAGCCAGGCTCCGACGGACTGCCCGGGGTGCTGAAGATGGTGTCCATCCTTGACGTGCTGGAAGACGGCCTGTCCGCCGTCTATACCTTCTACGAACCCGAGCCCGGCGCCAGCTATGGCACCTACAACGTGCTGTGGCAGGTGCAGCAGGCCCGCGCCCTGGGCCTGCCGCATGTCTATCTGGGCTACTGGATCGCACAGAGCGCCAAGATGAACTACAAGGCGCGCTTCAATCCGCACGAGTTGCTGATTGATGGGCGCTGGCAACGCCCTGCTGCGTGATGGAGTTGGATGGAGTTGGATGGCCCTCATGGGCCTCTAGCGCTCGTCCATCAAGCGCGAGCAGCTACGTTTTTAGAATCATTCAGCGCGGAGATCGCGCAGCATCCACGCTCCATGCGCCAGCACCGAAGGCCGCAAAGGCCAGCAGGCCGCCCGTGACAGCGATGTTCTTGAAGAACATCAACTGCTGAACCATCTGCTGATCCGCCGGCACAGCCCAGTAGCCGTGGAAGATGAAGCTGGCCACCAGCGTGAACACAGCCAGTGCGAGTGCAGCAAAGCGGGTGCCAAACCCGGCCAGCAGCGCCAAGCCGCCCAGCAATTCAATCAACAGGCCGATGCCCACTGACACTGTGGGCATCGGCATGCCCATGGCCGTGGCATAGCCCACCGTGCCGGCAAAGCCGGTGATCTTGCTGAATCCCGCAGGAATGAACAGTACGGCGAGAAGAATACGGCCCACCAGGGCCAGAGGGTTTTGCAGCGTAGCAAACATGACGGAACTCCTTGGTTGAAAGGGATGGGCTGTTTTCACGCGGCGAGATCAAAAACCAGAACTTCCGCATCGCGCCCACCCGACAGGGTCACGCTGCTTTCGTTATCCAGCAGGGCCGCGTCGCCCCCGCTCAGATGCTGTCCGTTGACTTCCAGCGCACCGCGAATCAGGTGCACATAGGCCTTGCGCTGCGGGCTCAGGGCCAGCGTAGCCGACTCTGCGCCGTCAAACAAGCCAGCGTACAACGTGGCATCGGCATGAATCGTGACCGCGCCCTCTGCCCCATCGGGCGAGGCCACGCGCCGCAGCTGGCCGCGCTTTTCAGCGTCGGTAAATCGCTTTTGCTCGTAGCTGGGCGCAATGCCCCGCACATTGGGCTCGATCCATATCTGCAAAAAATGCGTGGTCTGCCCCTGGGCGTGATTGAACTCGCTGTGCATCACGCCCGTGCCGGCGCTCATGCGCTGCACGTCGCCGGGCGGAATGCCCTTGACGTTGCCCATGCTGTCCTGGTGGGCCAGCTCGCCCGACAGCACGTAGCTGATGATCTCCATGTCGCGGTGACCGTGTGTGCCAAAGCCCGTGCCGGGGGCGATGCGGTCTTCGTTGATGACGCGCAGGTTGCCCCAGCCCATGTGGCGCGGATCGTAGTAACCTGCAAACGAAAAGCTGTGGTACGAGTTGAGCCAGCCATGATCGGCATGGCCGCGGTCTTGTGATTTGCGAAGTGTCAGCATCGGGTACTCCTGAAAGTGCATGGCAAGCGCATGACTGTAGGCGGCGCACCGCGCTTGCGGGCGCTGCGGGCTTGAAGGCATCATTCAAACCTGTTGAACCGCCACAGGGCCGATCATGCAAAACACACGCGATGCGCTTACCCCCGAAAACCTGGCCATGCTGCAAAGCATTGCCGAAACCGGCAGCTTTGCCGCGGCGGCGCGTCAGCTGGGCCTGGTGCCCAGCGCCCTCACCTACCGCGTGCGCCAGATCGAAGACACGTTGGATGTGCTGCTGTTTGACCGCAGCGCGCGCCAGGCCCGCCCCACTGATGCGGGCCTGGAGTTGCTGCGCGAGGGCCAGCGCCTGCTGGAAGACATGGACGCCATTGCCAACCGCGTGCGCCGCGTGGCCACGGGCTGGGAGCCGCAGCTGACCCTGTCTGTGGACGGCGTGATCTCGCCCACCACCATGCTGGAGCTGGCAGAAGCGTTCTACGCCCTTGCGCCGCCTACGCGCCTGAAGTGGCGCGACGGCATCCTGAGCGGCACGGCGGAGGCGCTGACCTCGGGCCACGCAGACCTGGCCATCGGCGTGGCGGTGGGCTCGTCCAGCGTGGCCGGCCTGCAGTCCGAGCCGCTGGGCGAGGTGCGTTTTGTGTTTGTGGTGGCCCCCCACCACCCGCTGGCGCGTCTGCCCGAGCCCCTGAGCGACGCCACGCTGCGCGAGCACCGCATGGTCGCCGTGGCCGATTCGGCCCGCCGCAGCAACGTGAGCATGGGCATTCTGGCGGGGCAGGACGTTTTCACCGTGGACAACATGCGCGCCAAGCTCCACGCCCAGCTGCGCGGACTGGGCGGCGGTTTTCTGCCCGAGCCCATGGTGTGCCACTACCTGCAGGCAGGGCACCTGGTGGAGCGGCAGGTGGAGCGTCCGGCGCGCACGGTGCGCCTGAGCTACCAGTGGGGCGGGCCTGGCCGCGCAGCACCGGGCCGGGCGTTGCAGTGGTGGCTGTCGCAACTGCAAAGCGACACCACGCGCCGCGCACTGTTGGAAAACCACCATCACTTCTGACCACGCCGGCCGCGCTGTTCTGGCGCAGGGCGTGTAGAGTCGTTGCTGTGACACCTTGATGAATGCATTGCCTTTCACGAAAGCCCACCATGACAGCAGCCCGCCCCCGCTCAAGCAACCGTTTGAAACCCAGCGCGCCGGCCGTCCCGCCGCGCCGCTTTGCCATCGTCGGCGCTGGCATGGCAGGCGTGGCCTGTGCCCGCACGCTGGCCCAGGCGGGCCACTCGGTCACCTTGTTTGAAAAATCGCTGCAGGCGGGCGGACGCTCGTCGGCGCAGGCATCGCCCTTTGGCAGCTTTGACAGCGGCGCCCAGTACTTCACCGTGCGCGACGAGCGGTTTCAAAAGGCGCTGGACACCGTGCCCGGCCTGTGCCGCCCCTGGAGCGCCACCACCGTGCGCGTGCTGGACGCCGCAGGCCGCGTGGCCACTGCGGCGCCGCCGCCTGTCGAGGCGCACTGGGTAGCCGCGCCCACCATGGACGCACTGGTGCAAGCCTGGGCCGAACCGCTGGCCCGCGAGGGGCGGCTGCACACCCGCACCGCCGTCACCCACATCGAGCGCGACACCTTGCACCCCAACGCATGGCAGCTGCGCACCGAGACCCTGGACGGTGGCCGGCAGGTGCATGCCGGCTTTGACGGCGTGGTGCTGACCCAGCCCGCGCCCCTGTCGCTGGCGCTACTGCAACAGTCCGGCGTGGCCACGCCCTGGGATGCGGCCCTGGCCGGGGTGGACATTGCCCCCTGCTGGACGCTGATGCTGGCCTACGCCCAGGCCGTGCGCCCCGGGCTGACCACGCTGGGGCCGCAGTGGAACGCCGCGCGCAGCACGCACCACCGCATCGCCTGGCTGGCGCGCGAATCCAGCAAGCCCGGGCGCACGCAAATCGAGCGCTGGACGGTGCAGGCCAGCCCCGCCTGGTCGCTAGAGCACCTGGACGACACAGCCGCCCGCGTGCAGGGCAAGCTGCTGAAGGCTTTTTCCGAGGTGACCGGCATACGCGCCACGCCCACGCACAGCGAAGTACGCCGCTGGCGCTACGCCCAGACGCAAAAGCCGCTGGGCCACAGCTTTTTGTGGGATGGCGCCTTGGGCCTGGGCGCCTGTGGCGACTGGTGCCTGGGCCATCGGCTGGAAGACGCCTTTGTCTCCGGCCTGGAGCTGGCCCTGGCCGTGGCATGAGCGCGGCTGCATGAGCGCTGGCGGGCGCTACATCGGGCGGTTTGCGCCCTCCCCCACCGGCCCGCTGCACGCGGGCTCGCTGGTGGCCGCGCTGGCCAGCTGGCTGGATGCGCGCGCGGCCCACGGCGGGCGCGGTGGGCGCTGGCTGGTGCGCATCGAAGACGTGGACCCGCCGCGCTGCATGCCCGGCGCCGACCAGCGCATCCTGGCGCAACTGGCCGCCTGCGGCCTGCTGCCCGACGAGCCGCCGCGCTACCAGTCCAGCCGCGGCGCGCGCTACCAGCAGGCGCTGGATCAGCTGCTGACGGCGCAACTGGCCTACCCCTGCGCCTGTACGCGGCGCGACATCGACGCCGCCCTGGCCGCACGCGGCCTGCAGCACGAGCGCCATGTGGAGCGCCCCTACCCCGGCACCTGCCGCAACGGCCTGAACGGCCGCACGCCCCGGGCCTGGCGCTTTCACGCCGAGAAATATCAGTCAAAAATGCCTCTAGCCCATACCAGTCAAGCGCAAGAGGCTACTCATTTGATAGCTGATTGCATCACCGGCAATGGTGTCGCATGGGTGGATCGGCGCCTGGGCCCGCAGCAGCAGGACGTGGCCCGGCAGGTGGGCGACTTTGTGCTGCGGCGCGCCGACGGGCTGTGGGCCTACCAGCTGGCCGTGGTGGTGGACGACGCCGACCAGGGCGTAACCCACATCGTGCGCGGCGAAGACCTGGCCGACAACACGCCGCGCCAGATCCTGCTGCAGTCGGCCCTGGGCCTGGCCGCGCCCCAGTACCTGCACACGCCGCTGGTGTGCGGGGCCGATGGCGAGAAACTCTCCAAGCAGCACGGTGCGCCGCCCATCGACGACGGCCGGCCGCTGCAGGCGCTGGCTGCGGCCGCACAAGTGCTGGGCTTGCCCGCGCCGCCAACGGGCAGCACACGTGTGGCCGATGCCCTGGCGCTGTGGGTCAGGGCCTGGGCGCGAACCTACAAACCTACAATCGCGCCACTGTGATTCAAACGCCTACAACACCCTCATTACAAGACGCCCAGGCCTGCACGTCCCAGCCCATGCCGGGCACCGTGCCCGCCGCCACCGACGGCCCTGCCGCAAGCGCTGGGCAAAACACCACCAGCGGCGCGCCAGCCAGTGTGGCCCACCCCAAGGGCATCAAGAGCTATGTGCGCCGCGCCGGCCGCACCACCACCGGCCAGGCCAAGGCACTGGAAGACCTGGGCCCGCGCTACATGCTGAGCTATCTGCCCGCACCGCTGGACGCCACCGCTGCCTTTGGGCGCAGCGCGCCACTGGTGCTGGAAATCGGCTTTGGCATGGGCGAGGCCACGGCCCACATCGCTAGCGTGCGCCCTGGCGACAATTTTTTGTGCTGCGAAGTGCACGAGCCTGGCGTGGGCGCACTGCTCAAACGCATTGGCGAGCAGGGCATCACCAACATCCGCATCCTGCAGCATGACGCCGTCGAGGTGCTCGATCACATGCTGGCCCCGGGCTCGCTGGATGGCGTGCACATCTTCTTCCCAGACCCCTGGCACAAGAAGCGCCACAACAAGCGCCGCCTGATCCAGCCGCCCCTGGTGGCCAAGCTGGCCGTGCGCCTCAAGCCGGGCGGCTACATCCACTGCGCCACCGACTGGCAGCCCTATGCCGAGCAAATGCTGCAAGTGCTGTCCGCCGAGCCGCTGCTGGCCAACACGGCGCAGGGCTATGCACCGCAGCCCGAGTACCGCCCGCTGACCAAGTTCGAGAACCGCGGCATGCGGCTGGGCCACGGTGTTTGGGACTTGGTGTTCACGCGCCGCTGAATCCCTCTGAAAGCCCGCCTTCGATGACGCCCATCCTGCAAAACCTGGCCGAAATGACCGCCCACCGCGATCACCTGCGGCTGGAGGTGTCGGTGCTGTCCACGCTGCTGAAGCTGGGCCGCATCGTGCAGGTGCGGGCGCTGGAGCTGATCAAGGATGACCAGGGCATCATCACCCTGCGGCCGCGCTGCTGGAGCCAGGACGAGCAGATCGTCTCGGGCGAAGCCGACACCGCCGACCACCCGCAGCACATGCCGCTGCAGGCCCTGCCCGAGCTGGCGCAGTGCATTGCCGATGGCGGCGAAAGCGCCAGCCGCAGCGCGCCCGGCCGGCACACGCTGTGGCTGCCCGTGTGGCAGGCGGGCCGCGCAGCCGCCTGCCTGGAGATCACCCAGCCGCGCGCCTTCACGCGCCACCAGCGCGGCGTGATCATGGGTGTGTTCATGGTCTATCAGAACTACCAGAATCTGCTGGACTACAGCGAGCGCGACGCGCTGACGGGCCTGCTCAACCGCAAGACCTTCGAGGATCAATTCTTGCGCCATGCCGGCAGCGCGCCGGCCAGCTGCGACGATGGCGACGAGCCGCGCCAGTGGCTGGCGGTGATCGATATCGACCATTTCAAGGCAATCAACGACCGCTTTGGCCACCTGTATGGCGACGAGGTGCTGATTCTGGTGGCCAACGTGCTGCGCTCGCAGTTCAAGAGCCAGGATCGTATCTTTCGCTTTGGCGGCGAGGAGTTCGTGGTGCTGCTGCGCGCGATCACGCTGGCGCAGACGCGCCGGGCGCTGGAGCGCCTGCGCATGGCCATCGAGTCGCACAGCTTTCCGCAGGTGGGGCGCGTCACGGTCAGCATCGGCTTTGTGGCGTCGCAACTGGGCTCGCCCGTCGAAAGCCTGGGCAGGGCCGACCAGGCGCTGTATCACGCCAAGGAAAACGGCCGCAACCAGGTGTGCTTTTATGACGATCTGGTGCGCAGTGGCGTGCTGCAGCCCAAGATTGCGCACGACGAGGTCGAGCTGTTCTGACCGCTGCCAGCGGATCGCCCTCAATCCAGCGACGCCAGCAGCGCCGGCACATCCACAGCATCACGCTGGGCTTCTGACAGAAACTGCGCGGCATATTCGCGGTACACACCGCTTTCGAGAAAGAAGCGGAACACCTGCCCGTCAATGTGCTGCTCGCGCACCATGCGGGCCATGATGTTGAGCGACTCCGACAGCGACTTGGCCGGCTTGTAGGGCCGGTCAGAGGCCGTGAGCGCCTCGAAGATGTCGGCCAGCGTCATCACCCGATCGGCCAGCGTGAGTTGTTCGGTCCCGAGCCGGCGCGGGTATCCGGTGCCGTCCAGCTTTTCGTGATGTGACCCTGCAATGTCGGGCACCCGCGCCAGATGCGGCGGAAACGGCAGACCCTTGAGCATGACGATAGTCTGCACGATGTGGTCGTTGATGCGAAAGCGGTCTTCGGTGGTCAGCGTGCCGCGTCGCACCGACAGGTTGTGCAGTTCGCCCAGATGCGCCTGCTGCGCCGGCAGCTGCATGTCAAAGCCCCAACGGTTTTCGGGGTTGCCCGCCTCCACCGGCGGGCGGCGTGCCCCCCAGGGCACGAGGTGTTCAAGGCGGTCTGCCAGCAGCGGTTCGCGGGCGGGCAGGTCCTTGACCGGCAGGCTGGCAACGCGCTGCACTTCGGCCCGCGACAGGCCCAGGCGATCGTCAAAGTGGCGCAGCCAGGTCTGTTGGCCTATTTCAGCCAGACGCTGCACGTCGGCATCTGCCATGGCCTCGCCGCCCACGTTGCAGCGCGCCACGAAGGCAAAGTCTTGCTGCAACTGCGCATGGCGTTGCTGCAATTGGCGCTCCAGCCGCTGCCATTGCTCCTGTTGTGCCGCGTCCGCAGGTTGCGTGTCCGACAGCAGTTGCTTGCAGTAATGCAGCTCGGCGTCGCGCCACAGCACTTCGAAGCGCATGCGCACCTCATGGATACGGTTGTAGATGGTCTCCAGCTTGGTGGCTTTGTCGATGATGTGCTCGGGCACGGTGACCTTGCCGCAGTCGTGCAGCCAGGCACCCAGGCGGAACTCATAGCGCTCGGCATCGGTCATGCCCACCGCGGCAAACGGCCCGTCCTTGGCGTCGCACATGCGCTGCATGAGTGTCTCGGCCAACTGGGGCACGCGCTCGCAGTGGGCGCCGGTGTAGGGACTTTTGGCGTCGATGGCATCGGCCAGCAAGCGAATGATGGCGTCCAGCAGCTCCAGTTGCCCTTCGATGAGGTTGCTGGTCTCGATGGCCACGGACAGCGTGCCCGAGAGCTTTTCAGCGAAGGCGCGAAAGTGCACGTCGTCGTGCCGTATGTCGGCCAGGTAGTGCAGCACCAGCAGGCCCAGCGGCTGCCCGTCACGCGTGCGCAACTGCACGCGCAGCGCATGCGGGGGTTCGGCCCCGCCGATGGCCTGGTCTTCTGCCTGCGGCTGTGTATGGTTGGTGAAATGCTCCAGGGGCACGCGCTGCGGAAAGCACTCCGGCAAATCCGAATCGCCTGTGCTACCTTTTTTGTAGCAAGCAACGCGCTGCAAATGGCCCGCGCCTGCCTCCACCAGATAGACGGCGCCGCCGGTGCAACTGGTGGCGCCCACCAGTTCGTAAAGCACGCTGGACAACATGCGGTCAGTGCGCGACTCGGCACTGATGTGGTGCGTGATGTCCAGAAATTCCTGAATGGTGGTGGACATGCGATCCATCACCTCGCCCAGCGCACGCACTTCGCGCACCGCCGATCGGGGCACTGGCGTGCGGCGGAAGTCAAACCGCGCCAGCGCCTGCGCCTGCAGTGCCAGCCCCGTGAGGCTGCTCGCCACCCTGCGCCCGGCACACCAGCCCAGCGGCAGCAGCAGGGCGATGGTTGCCAGGGACCACCACAACTGTTGCCGCAGCCGCTTGTCCACATCGGCCAGCAGCTCCCGGGTCGGAATCGCCATCAGAAGGCGCAGGCCCTGCCAGCGCGGTGACTGCAGGGCAAATCCGTTGGCTACCCACTCCTCACCCTGGGCCTTGAAGCGCTGCGAAGAACCATTTTGAAGATCCAGCGCCTGCATGGCCTGCAGGCTCGCCACGCCCAGATCATCCAGATGGCGTAGCTTGAGGCTGGGCGTGTCGCCGTCCCGTTGCAGCACGCGGGACATGTCGGTGTAGGCCAGCACCCGCCAATCCGGATCTACTACGGCGATTTCGGTACGCGGCAGCAGGTGCAGCCGGCCGATCTCGGCGCTCAGGTCAGTCAGGGCCACGTCCATGCCGACGACCGCGCCGCCGTACTCACCAGGCTGGCTCAGCGTGACGCCGATCTCGTGCGTGGTGAAGAAGATGTAGGGCTCGGTGAGCACCTGGCTTTTTTTCTCCAGGGCGCTGGCATACCAGGGCCGCACCCGCGGGTCGTACTGGTAGTCCGGCCGCTCGGCCGAAGAGATAAGCTGGTGCTGCGCGTCGTAGTAGCTGAAGCGGCCCGTCAGCGCGCCGCCGCCCTGCTCATGCGCTATGGACTGCAGCAAGAAGGCAGCGTTTGCAGGGGCCTTGACCTCTTCACGCACCGCGGCGTTGTGCAGCGCGCGCAGCAGCAAAAACTGCCCGTCCGGATAGCCGATGTACACCGCCGAAAGCAGTTGGTTTTGCTCCAGCAGCCTGAATAGAACCGGCAGGCGGCGCATTCGCGCAGGCAGGTCGGGGGCAACGGTGACGGGGTCGAATGCCAGCAGCCGGATGGTGGCATCCGCCGGGTTCACGATGCGGTGCACCCGCTCGCTGATGAGTTCGCTGATGAGCTGCGCGTTTTCATCGGATGCAGTAATCATCGCCTGCCGCGCGCTGTTGCCCGCCTGGTAGGCAAGCACCACCGACAGCACCAGCATGGCCGCCACAACCACTGAGGCAATCAGCACATCAAACGGCACCGTGATGTGCTGCCACCAGCGCAAGGCGGGGTGCTGCGGGTTGGAGTCTGTCGCCCGATCGCCCGGGGCCACAGAGTTTTTCGGGTTCGCTTCAGTCGGCTCCTGGTGTCTCATGCCGCCGACTGTAGCGTTTGACGGCCCGGGCTTTATGTCAGTTCAGTTCAGGTTCGTTCAACCCAGCTTTTGCGCCACCCAACCGGCCACAGAGGCCAGCGCCGCGGGTACTGCTGCTGCGTTGGTGCCGCCGGCCATGGCCATGTCGGGCTTGCCACCGCCCTTGCCGCCCACCTGGCCCGCTACAAAGTTGACCAGCTCGCCCGCCTTGACGCGGGCCATGCTGTCGGCCGTCACGCCGGCGGCCAGCTGCACCTTGTCGCCATCGACTGCGGCCAGCACGATGGCGGCGGTCTTGAGCTTGTCCTTGAGCTTGTCCATGGTGTCGCGCAAGGTCTTGGCGTCGGCGCCGTCCAGTTGGGCAGCCAGCACCTTGATGCCGCCCACCTCCACGGCCTGGCCCACCAGTTCGTCGCCCTGGCTGGAGGCCAGCTTGCCCTTGAGCTGGGCGAGCTCTTTTTCCAGCGCCTTGATCTGCTCCAGCGCACCGCCAATGCGGGCTGTCAGCTCTGCCCCGGGCGCCTTCAGGGCTGCAGCGGCCTGATCCACCGTGGATTCGAGCGACTGCAGGTAAGCCAGCGCGTTCTGGCCCGTCACGGCTTCGATACGGCGCACGCCGGCGGCCACGCCGCCCTCGCCCACCACCTTGAACAGGCCAATGTCGCCCGTGCGCTGCACATGGGTGCCGCCGCACAGCTCGCGGCTGGTGCCGATGTCCAGCACGCGCACGGTCTCGCCGTATTTTTCGCCAAACAGCATCATGGCACCGGTCTTCTGGGCGCTTTCGATGTCCATCACGCGCGCCTGGGTGCCGGTGTTGGCCAGCACCTCGGCGTTCACCAGGCGTTCAATCTCGCGAATTTGCGCGGCAGTCACCGGGGCGTTGTGCGTGAAGTCAAAGCGCGTGCGCTCGGGCGTCACCAGGCTGCCTTTTTGCTGCACATGACTGCCCAGCACTTCGCGCAGCGCCTTGTGCATGAGGTGCGTGACCGAGTGGTTGCGCATGGTGGCGGCGCGCAGGGCGCCGTCCACCTGGGCCTGCACCGTGTCGCCCACGTTCAGCGTACCCTGCTGCAGGGTGCCGTGGTGGCCATAGACATCGGCCTTGATCTTTTGCGTGTCCTGCACGTCAAACAGCGCGCTGCCCGCCGTGATCTGGCCCTGGTCACCCACCTGGCCGCCGCTTTCGGCGTAAAACGGCGTGCTGTCGAGCACCACCACGCCACTTTCACCGGCTTTTAGGGCTGCGACGCTTGTCCCGCCAGCGTAAAGCGCTACGATTTTTGCATCGCCCGCCAGGTGCTCGTAGCCCGTGAAGCGGTTGGCCGCGCCGTTGTATTCCACTGCCCGGTCCATCTTGAACTTGCCTGCGGCGCGGGCGGTGGTCTTTTGGTGTTCCATGGCGGTGGCAAAGCCCGCCTCGTCCACGCGCACGCCGCGCTCGCGGCACACGTCGCAGGTCAGATCCAGCGGAAACCCGTAGGTGTCGTGCAGCTTGAAGGCCACGTCGCCGGGCAAGGTCTGGGCGCCATCGGCCAGCGTGCTGTCCAGAATCTCCATGCCGTGGGCCAGGGTCTCGAAGAAGCGCTCTTCTTCCACCCGCAGCACGTCGGTGATGCGCGCCTCCTGCTCGCGCAGCTTGGGGTATGCGTCCCCCATCTGCTGCACCAGGTCTTTGACCAGCTTGTGAAAGAACGGGGTTTTCTGGCCCAGCTTGTAGCCGTGGCGGATGGCGCGGCGCACGATGCGCCGCTGCACATAGCCGCGGCCTTCGTTGCTGGGGATGACACCATCGGCCACCAGGAAGGCCGTGGCGCGGATGTGGTCGGCAATCACCTTGAGCGACGGATTGGCCAGCTCGGAGGTGCCCGTCTCGCGCGCTGCGGCCTGGATGAGCGCGTCGAACAGGTCAATCTCGTAGTTGCTGTGCACGTGCTGCAGGATGGCGGCCAGGCGCTCCAGCCCCATGCCGGTGTCCACGCAGGGCGCGGGCAGCGGCTTGGTGTTGCCATGCTCGTCCATGTCGAACTGCATGAACACGTTGTTCCAGATCTCGATGAAGCGGTCGCCGTCTTCGTCGGGGCTGCCCGGGGGGCCGCCGGGGATGTGGTCGCCGTGGTCGTAAAAAATCTCACTGCACGGGCCGCAGGGGCCGGTGTCGGCCATCATCCAGAAGTTGTCGCTCTTGTAGCGGCCGCCCTTGTTGTCGCCGATGCGGATCACGCGCTCGGGCGGCAGGCCGATCTCTTTCGTCCAGATGTCGTACGCCTCGTCGTCCTCGGCATACACCGTGGCCAGCAGGCGCTCGGGCGGCAGCTTGTACACCTCGGTCAGCAATTCCCAGGCCCACTTGAGCGACTCGCGCTTGAAGTAGTCGCCAAAGCTCCAGTTGCCCAGCATCTCGAAAAAGGTGTGATGGCGCGCGGTGTAGCCCACGTTTTCCAGGTCGTTGTGCTTGCCGCCAGCACGCAGGCAGGTCTGCACCGAGGTGGCGCGCACGTAGGGGCGCTTGTCGGAACCCAGAAACACATCCTTGAACTGCACCATGCCCGAGTTGGTGAACATCAGCGTCGGGTCGTTGCCCGGCACCAGCGGACTGGAGGGCACCACGGTGTGTCCCTTGGCGGCAAAGAAGTCCAGGAAGGTCTTGCGGATGTCCGCAACAGAAAAAGTGGGTGTGCTCATGGTGGTGTAAGGGGTGCGTGGGCGGGTACGAACAACGCGGGGCGTCCCGTCGTGACCAACCGAGCATTATAGATTTCGCCCTCTGGCGCGCGGGGCGCAGTTGTGCCCGCCAAAACAGGCCCGCCGCCGGCCCACGCCGCATGGCTGAGCGACCCAAGCGCTGAGCAACGTACCGCGCCGCGATACAACCGTGCGCTAGAATCCGGCGCTCTTGCGGGTGTAGTTCAATGGTAGAACGGCAGCTTCCCAAGCTTCATACGAGGGTTCGATTCCCTTCACCCGCTCCACTTCA